>JBKQQE010000393.1:0-2719 GCA_052326245.1 Xanthobacteraceae bacterium
GAACCGCGTCCGCGTCATCGCCGATAACACTCATTCGCCGCGGAACCACGCATTGAGTGCGGCGGGTGTCGTCGCTGCGCTCAGCGTAGAGGCGCGCACCTTGGGATCGCCGATCCGACGCGGCGATGGCCTATTCGCGATGAATGACGGCACCTTGGTGGCCGTGAGCGGGATGGGTCGTGCCGCCGCCGCCGCCGCCGCCGCGGCGCTGGTCGACGCCGGCGCGGTCGCCCTGGTCAGTTGGGGAATGGCTGGAGGCCTTGATCCCGCGTTGCAGGCCGGAGCGATTTGCTTGCCGAGGGTCGTTGTTTCTCGGGACGGCGCAACCTTCACCACCGACCCTCATTGGCGCGAACTGCTGACTGCGGCCATCGCCGCACGGCGCACTGTGGTGAGCGGCAATTTGCTCAGCAGCGAGTTGGCCATCGATGACATCGCCGGCAAGGCGGCAGCTTTTCGCCAGACGCGCGCCGTGGCCGTGGACATGGAAAGTCTGGGGGTTGCCTCGATCGCGGCAACACATAAGCTGCCGTTCATCGCGGTGCGCGTAATCGTGGACACGGCCGGCGACGCGCTCCCCGCGGCGGTGATGGCGGCCACCCGCTTTGGGAGGCTGCGGATCTCTCGGCTCATCCTCGGAATCATCCGACGGCCAAGCGATATTGCGCCCGTGATCCGGCTCGCGAAGCGGTATCGAATGGCGAAGCAGGCGCTGGTCGCCGTCGCCCGCACCGGCGCTCTGGCACCGCTCGCGTTCGCGGCATCCTCACCCACCCGAATCGCATGAGGGCATTGGTGACCGGCGCCTCCGGTTTCGTCGGCGCGGCAGTCGCAAGAGTGCTGGTGAGCGCCGGTTGGCAGGTTCGCGTGCTGGTTCGCGCGGCCTCTGATCGCACCAATTTGCAGAACCTTCCACTCGAGGTCGCCGTCGGTGACTTGACCGTCGCGGCGTCTCTGCAACAGGCGTTGGCCAAGTGCGACGCCCTGTTCCACGTCGCCGCCGACTATCGACTGGGAGCCCGGGATCCCTCGCAGCTCTATCAGACCAACGTGGAAGGAACCCGCAATTTGTTGACCGCTGCCGCCGACGCGGGGGTCAAGAAGATCGTCTACACCAGCAGCGTGGCGACCATCGGCCTACCGGCGGACGGATCGCCGGGCGATGAACAGACGCCGGTGTCGCTCGCGGCAATGATCGGCCATTACAAACGCTCCAAATTTCTTGCCGAGCAGCTCGTTCTCGACGCCGCGTCGGCCGGGACGCCGGCCGTCGTCGTGAATCCATCGACGCCGGTGGGTCCGGGCGACGTGAAGCCCACGCCGACCGGTCAATTGGTTCGCGATGCCGCGGCCGGCCGCATGCCGGCGTATGTCGACACCGGGCTAAACATCGTGCACGTCGATGACGTAGCGGCGGGCCATCTAATGGCTTTTCATCATGGCCGGATCGGGGAACGCTATATTCTGGGCGGCGAGGATATGACGCTGCAGCAAATACTCGGCGCCATCGCCGAGCTCGTCGGCCGCCCACCACCGCGTGTCCGCTTGCCGTACGCAGCCGTCCTGCCGATCGCGTACCTCGCGGAGGCCGTCGCCTTGCTCACGGGCCGCAGCGGCAGGGTCACGCTGGAAGGGGTGCGGATGTCGCGTAAGCGCATGTTCTTTTCGAGTGCAAAGGCGACACGCGAGCTTGGATACCACTGGCGGCCGCCGGCCGCGGCATTCGCCGACGCTGTGGGTTGGTTCCGCGACCACGGCGACATCCCTCGCTAGGTCCGCCACACACCGTGCTGGCGCGCGGGTTTCGCGAACAGCTATCATTATTGTTTAGGCATCAAGGGCGCAGAATGCGAGAAGCGAATGAGGGTTTGTCACCGTGGATGATCTTGGATGCTGTCTCATGAATTCGCTGGATCTGTCGGCCGATTCAGATTCGCTCATTCTGGTGGACGACGGCGACCAGGACGTCGGACATCTCAGTAAGGCGCGCTGCCACGAGGGAAAGGGCATCCTGCACCGAGCTTTTTCCTTGTTGATCTTCAACGACGCCGGGGAGTTGCTCATCCAGCAGCGGTCGCCCCGCAAACGGCTTTGGCCGTTGTATTGGTCCAATAGTTGCTGCAGCCATCCGCGCAGCGGCGAGAGCATGGAGGCCGCCACACGGCGCCGCCTCTTTGAAGAACTGGGGATGGTCTGCCCGTTGAAGTTCCTGTTCAAATTCCAATATCAGGCGCAATTCGATGCCACCGGGTCCGAGCACGAGCTGTGCTCGGTGTTCATCGGGCGTTGCTCTGATCCCGTTGAAACCAATCCTAACGAAATATTGGCCTGGCGCTGGGTCAGTCCGAAAGCGCTCCAGGAACAGTTGGCTGCACCGGGGGCTGTCAAATTCACGCCATGGTTTACCATGGAATGGGCTCGGATTTGGCGCGATCACAGGGCAGAAGTGCTCGCCCTGCGGTGTTGAGGCCGCTCCGCACTCTTAAATTAGGTTCCCCGGCGCCTGCGTCGCGGTAAGATACGGTATGGCTATACCACTATTGCAGATGTACCGGGTTGCCCGTTATCTCGCCGGCCGCAAGCTGCGCGGCGACAAGCGCTATCCTCTGGTTCTCATGTTGGAACCCCTCTTCATGTGCAATCTTGCCTGCTCGGGATGCGGCAAGATCGATTACCCGAAGGAGATCCTGCAGAAGAGGGTGAGCGTCGATGACGCATT
>JBKQQE010000394.1:0-9215 GCA_052326245.1 Xanthobacteraceae bacterium
GGCTTACGGTTCGCTTGGTCAAGGGCGCCTATTGGGACACCGAGATCAAGCGCGCGCAGGAGCGCGGCCTCGTCGACTATCCAGTGTTCACGCGCAAGGCGATGACCGATCTCAATTTCGTCGCCTGCGCGGCCAGGCTGCTGCGGCTGCGGCCGCGGCTGTTTCCGCAATTCGCCACCCATAATGCGCTGACGGTGGCAAGCGTGGTCGAGCGCGCCGAAGGCGCCACCGATTTCGAATTCCAGCGCCTGCACGGCATGGGCGACGCGCTCTATGGCCGGCTCCTGACCGATCGACCCGAGCTGGCGTGCCGGACCTATGCGCCGGTCGGCAGCCATCGCGATCTGCTGGCCTATCTGGTGCGGCGGCTGCTGGAAAACGGCGCCAATTCGTCGTTCGTCGCCGAGGCCGCCGACCGCGGCAGGCCGGTGGCATCGCTGCTGCGGCGGCCCGCGGAGCGGATCGTCCGCGCGGAAGCGGCGCGCAACCCCTCGCTGCCGCTGCCGCGCGAGCTGTTCCTGCCGCAGCGGCTGAATTCCCGCGGCGTCGATTTCGGCGCGCGCGCCGCGCTCGACGATCTCGTCGCGGCGGTGGCGCGCGCAAGCGGGCCGGCTTCGGCGACGTCGGTGATCGACGCGGTGCCGGTTGCGGGAAGCGGGCGCGCGGTGCTGAGCCCGATCGATCTTGCGAGCGTGATCGGCTCGGTCACCCCGGCCGGCGCCGAGGTCGCGGCGAACGCCATGGCCGCGGCGCGGCGCGGCGCGGCGTTGTGGGCGGCGACGCCGGCGCGGGAGCGCGCGGCGACGCTGCGGGCCGCGGCGGATCTGCTCGAGGCCGGCCGCGCGCGGCTGATCGCGCTGTTGCAGCGCGAGGGCGGCAAGACCCTCGACGACGCGGTGGCGGAGCTGCGCGAGGCCGCCGACTTCTGCCGCTATTACGCGGCCGAGGGCGAGCGGCTGTTCGGCAGCGAGCAGCCGTTGCCGGGACCGACCGGCGAGAACAACGTGCTGCGGCTGCGCGGCCGCGGCGTGTTCGTGGCGATCTCGCCGTGGAATTTTCCGCTCGCCATCTTCCTCGGCCAGGTCACCGCGGCGCTGATGGCCGGCAACACCGTGGTGGCCAAGCCCGCGGAACAGACGCCGCTGATCGCGGCGGAAGCGGTGGCGCTGTTGCATCGGGCCGGAATTCCGGGATCGGCGCTGCAGCTGGTGATCGGCGACGGCGACATCGGCGCCGCGCTGGTGGCGGATCCGGACGTCGACGGCGTGGTGTTCACCGGCTCGACCGAGGTGGCGCGCGCCATCAACCGGCGGCTCGCCGCCAAGGACGGTCCGATCGTGCCGCTGATCGCCGAGACCGGCGGCATCAATGCCATGATCGTCGACGCCACCGCGCTGCCGGAACAGGTGGCGGACGACGTCATGACCTCGGCGTTTCGCTCGGCCGGGCAACGCTGCTCGGCGCTGCGGCTGCTGTTCGTGCAGGACGACGTCGCCGATCGTATCATCGAGATCATCGTCGGCGCGGCGCGCGAGCTGGTGATCGGCGATCCGCGCGATCCCGCGGTCCAGGTCGGCCCGGTCATCGACACGGAGGCGAAGCGGCGGCTCGAGGCCCATGTCGCCGCGATGCGGGCATCGGCGCGCGTGCACTTCGCCGGCGATGCGCCGGCGGCGGGGGCGTATGTCGCGCCCCATGTCATCGAACTCGCCGGCGCCGACGCGCTCGAGCAGGAGGTGTTCGGTCCCATCCTGCATGTGGTGCGGTTTCGCGCCGCCGCGCTCGACGGCGTGATCGCGTCGATCGCCGAAACTGGCTACGCGCTCACGCTCGGCATCCACTCGCGCATCGAACAGACCGTGCGTCGGGTGATCGACCGGCTCGCGGTCGGCAACGTCTATGTCAACCGCAACATGATCGGCGCCGTGGTCGGGGTGCAGCCGTTCGGCGGCCACGGCCTGTCCGGCACCGGCCCGAAGGCCGGCGGACCGAACTACCTGGCGCGATTTGCCGTCGAGCAGACCGTGACCATCAACACCGCGGCGGCCGGCGGCAACACCGCGCTGATGACGCAGGTCGACGGCGAGGATGAACAGTGATGCGCCTCGTTGTCACCGATCCGTTGTCAATCGTCTCACGGGCGCCGGCGACGGAACCGGATCTCGGCCTCACGCGTACGTGACAGGCCGGATCGTCGCGCGCGCACCACACTGGCGGAGTTTAGAATAGTTCTGATCTGGAGCGATTCAATTTCCGAAACGGCGCCCCGTGCTGTATCCGGCCAGCAGCCTGGCTTTCGTGACGCCGGTAACGCAGGGCGCGCCGGCGCGTCTTTCTTCCGGCTGCAGAGCATGGTACGCGACTCATTCAGGGACTGGATTCAGGGACTTGATTCAGGGACTTGATTCAGGGACTTGCCGAACGTCGGGGCGCGTCCTGAAAAGGTCTCATTGACCGCTATCTATCACGACCTGATCCGCACTTCGGCTGTGTTGGGCTGGACCGCGTCACACTGCGCCGAATTATGATAAGCGAGCCATGAGTCACACGATGATCAAGAACAGCGCACGTCTCATTGCAGTTGCGGCCGGTGCCGCGGTTCTGGCGTGTGCCGCGTTGGCGTCGCCGGCCTGGGCGCAGCAGGCGCAGGCGATCGCGCCCGACGTCGCCGTTGCGACCACCAGCGGCGCCGGCGCCGCCCAGCTGCTGTCGAACACGGTGCCGCACGGGCTGTCGCCGTGGTCGATGTTCCTGTCGGCGGATATCCTGGTCAAGGCCGTGATGGTGGGCCTTGCGTTTGCGTCGCTCGTCACCTGGACCGTCTTCATCGCCAAGCTGATCGAGTTCTTCCTGGTGAACCGGCGGCTGCGCAAGGCGCTCGACGCCATCACCGAAGCGCGATCGATCGCGGAGGCGCGGGTCGCGCTCGGGGTGGACACCAGCGTGCTCTCGACGTTCCTGATGTCGGCGTTGCGCGAGGCGCGGCTGTCGGCGGGGCTGTCGAGCGACAGCGGCATCCGGGAGCGCGCGGCGCTGAGCTTCGCCGAGATCACCCGGGCGGAGGCGCGCCGGATGCGGCACGGCATGGGCATGCTGGCGACCATCGGCGCGACCTCGCCGTTCGTCGGCCTGTTCGGCACCGTCTGGGGCATCATGAACAGCTTCATCGGAATCTCGAAGTCGCAGACCACCAATCTCGCGGTGGTGGCGCCCGGCATCGCCGAGGCGCTGCTGGCGACCGCGATCGGCCTGGTCGCGGCGATTCCCGCGGTGATCATCTACAATCACTTCGCGCGGGTCTCGAAGGGCTATCTGGAGCTGGTCAGCCGCGCCTCCGGCGCCGCGGCGCGGCTGTTGTCGCGCGATCTCGACCGCGCCCATGGCGGCGCCGCCGCGCGCGCGGCCGAGTAGCGGAGGCTCGCGATGGGCGTGACCTTCAACGACGTCGAGGATGACGACGATTTCGGGGAAACCCACGAAATCAACGTCACGCCGTTCATCGACGTCATCCTGGTGCTCTTGATCATCTTCATGGTGGCGGCGCCGCTGTCGACGGTCGATCTGCCGGTCGACCTGCCGTCGTCGGCGGCGACCGCGCAGAAGAAGCCGGACAAGCCGACCTACGTCACCATCAAGTCCGATCTGGCGGTGGCCATCGGCGAGACGCCGGTGAAGCGGGTCGACCTGGTGCGGTCGCTCGATCTTGCCGACGGCAACAGGGACCGCCGCATCTTCCTGCGCGCCGACCGCACCGTGCCCTACGGCGAGATGATGGACGTGCTGGAGCTGTTGCGCGCCGGCGGCTATCTCAAGGTGGCGCTGGTGGCGCGCGAAGCCGCGTCCGCTGCGACGCCACCGTCACCGGCCTCACCCGCGCCGCAGCCGTGAGCCCGGCGATGCAGCACACGATGCCGGGCCCCGATCTGGTCGATCGGCCCTCGCGCGGCATCTGGCTGTTCGCCGCGCTGGTCGCGGTGGCGCTGCACGTCGGCGGCGGGTTCTTGGGTTTTTCCCACCTGACCGACAGCGATGCCGAGGACGATGCCGGCACGCCGGGCCTGGTGATCGGGCTCGACCTCGCGGCGCCGCGCGGACCATCCACCGATCTTCCGGTGGGACCGGACAGCGCCGCCTCCGCGCCCTCGAGCGCGCAGGCCGAGCAGAAGGTCGTCCAGAAGCAGAGCGACCTGCCGAAGGACACGCCGCAGGATGTGGCGGAGCCCGACCGGCTGGTGGCGCCGGTCGCCCCGAAGGAGCCGCAAGAGCGCACCCCGGACAAGCCGCTGGTGCAGACCACGCCCTCGGTCGAGGCGGCGGCGTCGGAGGCGACCGCGATGCCGACCTCCGAAACCGCGCCGGAAGCGGACAAGTCGGTGACCCTGGCGGAGGGGATCCGCGAGGCCGTGCAGCGTGATCGCGTCGAGTGGGGCGGGCGGGTCCATGCCCATCTGCGACGGTACCTGCGCTACCCCGCCGACCGGCAGCAGCAGGTCGCCGAAGTCCAGGTGTCCCTGACCATCGATCGCACCGGCCACCTGCTGGCGTCGTCGATCGCGAAGAGTTCGGGCGATCCGTCCTTCGACGCCGCGGCGCTGTCGATGCTCAAGCGCGCCGACCCGCTGCCGGCGCCCCCGGCGCGGGTCGCGGACGAAGGGCTGACATTCACGTTGCCCGTGGGCTTCCACAAGGGGCGCAACTAACCGTCGCGGCGAACGGGATACCGCCCGGCGCGGCCGATCCGCGACCCGATTGCAACGTTGGAGGTTTTTCGCCCGGAAACCGTGGCCGGCAGCCAGTTTTCAGCCTTGTCAGCCGGTGGCCGGGTCCATAAGAATTCACCAGGGGAACACGTTGCGTTTCGGGGGATTGGGGTCGTGAAGATCGATCGCCGCAACATCCTGCGGGCGGCCTTGGGCGGCGGCGCAGGGGCGCCGCTGGTGCTACCCGAACAATGGTCCAAGCCAGTCGTCAAAGCATTGATCGTGCCGGCCCACGCCATATCGTCGCCGGCCGCGACGACAACGCTGCCCCCGATCTAGTTCACGCCCGCGCTCTCCGAGGCGGGCTGCGCGGCAGCCCTTCGATCCTGATCTCAGCAGCAGAAAGAGCCCGCCATGAAGATCGACCGTCGCAACATTCTCCGCGGGGCCCTGGGTGGCGGCGCGCTGGCGCCGCTGGTGTTGCCCGAACAGTGGACCAGGCCGGTGGTGAAGAGCCTGGTCGTCCCGGCCCATGCCTTGTCGTCGCCGGCGCTGACCACGACGACGACCACCTGACCATCCCGCTTGGGGCCCAGGCCCGAACCGACAACAGCGTAACGAGCGGGCGTATGATGAAAATCGACCGTCGCAACATTCTCCGCGCTGCCCTGGGCGGCGGCGCGCTGGCGCCGCTGGTGTTGCCCGAACAATGGACCAGGCCGGTGGTGAAGAGCCTCGTCGTCCCGGCCCATGCCTTTGCGTCGCCGGGCGCGACCACCACGCCGGCGCCGACCACACCAGCGCCGTCCTCGACGGTCGAGTGAGCGCCCGCTTGTGGGAGCCAGGCCTGAACCGACAGCAGCGAAATGGGGGAGCATGGTGAAGATCGACCGTCGCAACATTCTGCGAGGCGCCTTGGGCGGCGGCGTCGTAGCGCCGCTGGTGCTGCCCGAACAATGGACCAAACCGGTGGTGAAAAGCCTGGTCGTGCCGGCCCATGCCATATCGTCGCCGGCCGCGACAACGACGCTGCCGCCAGGCTGATCGGCCGCACGGCCGTTGCCGACCGGTCCGCAGACAGGCGTGACGCGGGGGCGCTTGGTCACGCTCTCCCGGCGCGCGCGTGGCCGCGGCCCGTTCAGTCGGCCGGATGGTTGCCATGACCGAGCATGAGCTTCTTCGCGACCTGGTCGGCGCGTTCGCTGCGGGCGCCGGACCGGAGGAGGCGCGGCTCGACGACGCCGGTCTCGACGCCGCGGCGCGCGGCGCCGACGATCGGTTCTGGACCGCGCTGGGCGACGAGGCCGAGTACCACGGCGTGGCGCCGCTGGTCGGGCCGGCGCTGGCGGCCTGGTCGCGGCGCAATCCCGGCCGCCTGCCCGAGCGCGTCGGGCTCACCTTCGCCGTGCTGGCGGGCCGTCACCGCCGCGCCAGCGCCGAGCGCGAGCGCTGCATCGACGAGTTGATCGGCGCCTTCGCCGAGGCCGGCCTGCGCATGGTGCTGCTCAAGGGCGCCTGTCTCGGCCACCTGATCTATCCTGCCCCGGCGCTGCGGCCGATGGCCGACATCGACTGCCTGGTGGCGCCCGCCGAGGTGGCGAAGGCGGCGCTGATCGCGCGCACCCACGGCTTCAGCTTTGCCGAACGCCATGTCTCGCGCTTCGCCGGACGCATGCATCATCTGCCCTCGGCGCAGCGCAGCCAGAACGGCTTCCAGATTTCGCTCGAGATCCATACCGACGCGCTGGCGCCCGACGACGGCGGCAGCCTGGCGCTTGACTCGCTGAGCGAGCCGCTGCGGCCGTTCGCCCGCGGCGAAGCGCCAGGCGGACTGGCGTTCGGGCATCTCGACATGCTGCGGCATCTCACCCGCCACGCGCTCGAGCCGGCGCGGCGCCTGCGCCTCATTCATCTGCTCGACATCGTGCGCTACCAGGCCATCTTCGGCGGCGAGATCGATCGCGCGCGGCTGGCACGGGAATTTCCGGCGCTCGCGGTGGCGCTGGAGATGATCGCGCTGGTGTTCTCGCCCGCAGGCCAGGGGTTCGGTACGCAGCAGGCCGGCGCGCCGGACGGGATCGGCCTCGGCATGACGCCGCTGGCGGAATTGCTGGCGAGCGACGCGGGCCTTGCGGCGAAGCTGAAGGCCCTGCTGGCGCCGCCGCCGTGGTGGCTGCACGCCTACTATGGCGTTCCGGCGGGCAAGTCATTATTGCCTTGCCGGATGGTTCGGCATCCGGCCAAAGTCACGCGCTGGGTTGCCCGCCGCCTGCTGGCGGTCGCCGTTCCGGCGATCGGGGCGGCCGCAGCAACCGAGGGGCGGCGGGGGACTTGACCATGACAGCAGCTTCAAGCGTGACGCGGGACCGGATTCCGGTGCCGGCCGATCATGTCGAAACCGAACTGGTCGACAACGAGGTGCTGCTGTTTCACCCGCGCCAGACCGCGGCGGTCTATCTCAACGCGACCGCGGCCATGGTGTGGGGACTTTGCGACGGGGTGCGAACGGTTGCCGACATTATCGCCCTGCTGGAAGGCGCCTATCCCGACGCCGGGGCCTCGATCGTCGCGGACGTGGAAGACGCGTTCCAGAGCTTGCACAAGGACGGCATGATTGTCCTGCGCTGACATTCCTTCCGCCGACAGCCGCCGCCGCGCGCTCGAACTGGGATCGAGCGCGCTCGATGTTGCCCTTCCGGGCTCGCTTGATCGCTGGTTCGCCGGCGCGGCAACCGGCGGCGGGCGGTCGCAGCCGCAGCGCGCCGCGCTTGCGATCTTCGAGGATGCGGTGACCGGCCAGTTCGCCGTGCAGGTTGGCGACGACCCGCCGCTCGGCCGCACCTTCGCGGCCGGCGACGCGCTGGCGACCTTCTGGGAGCGCGCCGCCTATCTGCTGGTGGATGGTCTCGCCGACGCCGCCGCCGTGCATGCCGCCGCCGCGATCAGCGACGACCTGCTGCTCGTCATCCCCGGCCACAGCGGCGCCGGAAAGACCCGGTTGTCGCTGTGGAGCCGGCTGCACGGATTCGATGTTCTGACCGACGAGGTGGTGGCCCTGGCGCCGCCCGAGGCGAAGGGCGCCGCGCCGCGTCTCGCCGGTGCGCTGCCGCGGCCGCTCATTCTCAAGCAGGCCGACGACGTGCAGGGCCTGCTGCGGCCGGGTGAAGCGGCCGATGCGGAGGAGCTGTCGGGCTACGGCTACCTGCTGAAACTGAAGTCCGGCGCCGCGTCGCCGGCATCGCCGGTGCGCCGCGGCGTCATCGTGTTTCCCCGCTTCGTGGCCGGCAGGGAGCTGACGTTTTCGCTGCTGACGCCGGGCGAGGCGGCGGCGCGGCTGGTGGAATGCTGTCTCAACGTTCGCAACCTGGCGCGCGGCGGGCTGCCGATCCTAGGCGCCGCCGCCCAGCACTGGCCGGCGATCACGCTCGACTACGGCGCAACCGAGCAACTGCCGGGCAAGCTCGACCTGTTGCTGCGGCTTTACGCGGACCACGCGTTGGCGCGGGACGAGCTGCGCGACCTGTGCGCGGCGCTGTCGCAGCCGGCGGGCGCGTCGCCGCCGCCGCGCGCCGCCGTCGCCGGCAAGCCCGTGCCCGCGGAGACGCCGACGCGGTTTCCCCGCCGTCTCACCGTCGGCATGGCGACCTACGACGACTATGACGGGGTCTACTTCACCATCCAGTCGATCCGCGTCAACAATCCCGACCTGCGCGACGCCATCGAGTTCGTGGTCATCGACAACAATCCGGGCGGCCCCTGCTCGGATGCGCTCGGCGATCTCGGCAAATGGGTCGACGGCTACCGCTACGTTCCGCGCGGCGACATGCGCGGCACCGCGATCCGCGATGCCGTGTTTCAGGAGGCCAGCAGTCCGGTCGTGCTCTGCGTCGATTCCCACGTGCTGGTGGCGCCGGGCGCGCTCGCGGCGCTGCTTGCTTATTTCGACGCGCAGCCGTTTTGCCGCGATCTGGTGCAGGGCCCGATGCTCTATGACGACCTGAAGAAGATCTCCACCCACTGGGAGGGCAACTGGCGCGCCGGCATGTTCGGCACCTGGGCCACCGACCCGCGCGGGGAGTCTTCCGATGCGCCGCCGTTCGATATTCCGCTGATGGGGCTCGGCCTGTTCGCCTGCCGGCGCGACGCGTGGCCGGGCTTCAACCCGCTGTTTCGCGGCTTCGGCGGCGAGGAGGGCTACATCCACGAGAAGATCCGGCAGCGCGGCGGCCGCACGCTTTGCCTGCCGGCGCTGCGCTGGGTGCACCGCTTCGGCCGGCCCATGGGTGTGCCCTACCAGAATCGCTGGGAGGACCGCATTCGCAACTACTTTATCGGCTTCAACGAACTCGGGCTCGACACCGCGCCGATGGAGCAGCATTTCGCCGAGCATCTCGGCCTGGATGTCGCGAGGCGCATTCTCGACGACATCCGCCGCGAGTTTTCGGCCGGGTGAACGGGAGAATTTTCCGCCTGAATTGATTCGTCATGCCCGGCCATAGCAGTCTGCCTTGCGCA
>JBKQQE010000395.1:0-12889 GCA_052326245.1 Xanthobacteraceae bacterium
CCCTCCCCCACAAGGGGGGAGGGAACTGTTCATTGCGTCACATCCCCAAAAGCTTGCGCGCGTTGGCCTTCAGCACCTTCGGACGCACGTCGTCGCGGATTTCGAGCTTGGCGAAATCGGCGAGCCAGCGGTCCGGCGTGATCACCGGCCAGTCGGAGCCGAACAGCATCTTGTCCTGCAGCACGGTGTTGATGTAGCGCACCAGGATCGGCGGGAAGTATTTCGGCGACCAGCCGGAGAGGTCGATGTAGACGTTCGGCTTGTGGGTCGCCACCGACAGCGCTTCCTCCTGCCAGGGGAACGAGGGGTGGGCGAGGATGATCTTCATCTCGGGAAAATCCACCGCGACGTCGTCGATAAACATCGGGTTGGAATATTTCAGCCGCATGCCGTTGCCGCCCGGCATCCCCGAGCCGACGCCGGTCTGGCCGGTGTGAAACAGCGCGATCGATCCCGCTTCCGCGATCGCCTCGTAGATCGGATAGGCCATGCGGTCGTTGGGATAGAACCCCTGCATGGTCGGGTGGAACTTGAAGCCCTTGATGCCGTGCTCGGCGATCAGCTTGCGCGCTTCGCGGGCGCCGACCTTGCCCTTGGCGGGGTCGATGCTGGCGAACGGGATCAGCACGTCGGAATTCTGCGCCGCCAGCTCGGCCATCTCGTAATTGTTGTAGCGGCGAAACCCGGTCTCGCGCTCGGCGTCGACCGGAAAGATCACCGCGGCGATGTTCTTGGAGCGGTAGTAGGCCGCGGTTTCCGGCACCGTCGGCGGGTGCTTGTGCGGCGACTTGAAGTATTCCGCCATCCGGGCCTGGAAATCGTCGTAGCCGTCGTCGCCGTGGGTGCCGCAGGGCTCCTCCGCATGGGTGTGGATGTCGATTGCGGTGACTGCATCGAGGTTGAGCATGGCGGGGCTCCCGGTTGTCTCGGCCCGTTCGCGTGGCGGGCCGCTGATCCTCCACCGCTAGCTGGGAGAGATCGGCCAAACAAGCCCCCTTGCCCCGCCGCATGGTTGGCGCTGCGTGAAATTCATCAATATTTTCAATGCTAAAACGATCCGCGCGGCCGGTCCGCGCGGGTTTTTTTGCAGGCCGCGGCCGCCCGCCATCCGGGGCGGAAAATCCCCACCGGGGCGCCGGTCTTGATTGACAGTATCGGGGTCCATGGCCTAGAAACCGGCATCCCGCGCGGCCCCGCTGCCTGCGGGAAATCCCGAATTTTCTAAAACTTCCTAGAACTTGAAGCGTCGGCCTTGAAAGCGGCCTTTCAAAGAGCAGGTTTGTCCCATGAAGGTCCGTAATTCGCTGAAGTCGCTGCGTGGCCGGCATCGCGCCAACCGCCTGGTTCGCCGCAAGGGCCGGGTCTACGTCATCAACAAGGTGCAGCGCCGCTTCAAGGCGCGTCAGGGCTGATTGAGCCTGATTGCCGCTGACGCTGCGTTGACGGCTCGAAGCCGGCGCGGCCGACCCGGGCGAACCTTTTCCCCGATCACAGTCGTTTGAGGCCGCGGCGCTTTGCGTCCGCGGTCGCGCCCGTCTACACTTCCCGTATGGATGGTCGATCCGCTGCTCATCTGATGACCGCTGCTGTGGTCGCGGTCGCGCTCGCCCTGGCGCTGCCCGCCGCCGCGCAGGGTCCCTCCACGTCACATGGCAGGACGCTTCCCCAGCCGCCCGGCGAGCTGCCGCGCCACCACGGCGACAAGGCCCGTTCCCTCGATGTGCTGTTCAGCGCGCTGAAGGCCGCGCCCGACGACGCCACCGCGCGGCAGATCGAGGCGCGGATCTGGGCCGCCTGGGCGTCGACCCCGAGCGACGCCGCGGCGCTGCTGGCGGCGCGGGCCAAGACCGCCATGGAGAACCAGAAGCTCGACGTCGCGCTCAGCCTGCTCGACGCGGTGGTCAGGCTGCGCCCCGACTACATCGAGGGCTGGAACCGGCGCGCCACGGTCTACTACCTGAAAAACGACTATGCCCGTTCGCTCGATGACATCCGCCAGGTGCTGGCGCGCGAACCGCGCCATTTCGGCGCGCTGGCCGGGCTCGGGATGATCATGCAGGATCTCGGCGACGAGAAGCGCGCCCTGCAGGCGTTCCGGCAGGCGCTCGAGGTCGACCCGCGGCTGGAAAAAGTGCCGGAGATGGTGAAGTCGCTGACCGAAAAGGTCGAAGGCCGGGATATCTGACAATCGCAGACCTCTGCCGGAACGGGATGCGAATGTGCGTCGATCGGGTTTCATGGTCTTGACGGGGCTCGCGGTCGTGCTGCTCGCGCTGGCGCTGATCACCACGTTGGGCGTGGTGGTCGTCGAGCGGACCTATCGTCCTTCCGGCCAGTTCATCCATGTCGCCGGCGCGCGGCTTCACGTGGTCGAGATCGGGCCCCGGCTTGGCGCCGCGATCGGGCCGCCGGTGGTGCTGCTGCACGGCGCCAGCGCCAATCTCGAATCGATGCGGCAGCCGCTGGGCGAGCTGTTGTCGGCGCACCATCGGGTGATCCTGATCGACCGGCCCGGCCACGGTTTCAGCACCCGCGACCGGCTGACGGATGCCACCCCGGCGATCCAGGCCGCGATGATCGACGAGGCGCTGGGCAAACTCGGGATCGCGCGCGCGATCGTGGTGGCGCATTCCTGGGCCGGGGCGCTCGGCGCCGCGCTGGCGCTCGACCATGCGGCGCGACTGGCCGGGCTGGTGCTGCTCGCGCCGGTCACGCACCCGTGGAACGGCGGGGTCTCCTGGTACAACTCTCTCGCGGTGACCCCCGTCGCCGGCTGGCTGTTCACCCGCCTGGTGGCGCTGCCGGCGGGCCAGTACTTTCTCGAGCCCGGCGCGCGCAGCGTGTTCGCGCCGCAGCCGATGCCGGCGGGCTATGTGCGCGATACCGCCATCGCGCTGTTGACGCGGCCTTCGGAATTCACCGCCAACGCCTACGACATGGTGGCGCTGAAGCCGGCGGTGGTGGCGCAGGCGCCGCGCTATCATGAGATCACGACTCCGGTCGTCGTCATTTCGGGAAACCTTGACCGCACGGTCTCCATCGACATTCATTCCCGCCGCTTCGTGGCGGCGGTGCCGCAGGCGCGGCTGATCGAACTTCAGGGCATCGGCCACATGCCGCAGAATGTCGCGCCCGGCGTGGTGGTCGAGGCCATCGACGAGATGATCTCCCGGGTCTCGGAACTGGCGGCCGCCGCGGCGGGCTGAGGGCGGCGCGAAACCATCGTCTCGATAACGGCATCGTCAGCGCCATTGATCGACGTGCCATGCCATGCTGCAAGTACAACGCAATTCACAACAAGACACGACAAGACGACAAGGGAGACCACGGATGGCCGATGCCGATCGAAGAGCGATTTTGCGCGCCGCCGCCGGATTGCCGGTGGTGGCGGCCATGCCCGATCTGGCCGCGGCGCAATCTCCCGACGGCACCAAGCCGGCGGCGCCGCCGCAGCCTCCGCCGCATGTCACGCAGATCCTGGCGCGCTACGTCGTCGACGCGAAATACGAAGACCTGCCGGCCACTGTGCGCAAGGAGGGGGTGCGCACGCTGCTGAACTGGGTGGGGGTGGCGGTCGGCGGCTCGCGCCATCAGACCGTGGACATCGCGGTCGCGGCGCTGGCGCCGTTTTCCGGCCCACCGCAGGCGTCGCTGCTGGGCCGCCGCGAACGCTTCGATGTCATGAACGCCGCCTTCGTCAACGGCGTCTCAAGCCACATCTTCGATTACGACGACACCCACCTGAAGACCATCATCCATCCCGCGGGGCCGGTGGCGTCCGTGATCCTGGCGCTGGCGGAACTGCACCCGGTGTCGGGCAAGGACTTCCTCAACGCGCTGGTGCTCGGCGTCGAGGTGGAATGCCGGATCGGCAATTCGGTCTGGCCCAACCACTACGATGCCGGCTGGCACATCACCGGCACCGCCGGCGTGTTCGGCGGCGCAGCCGCGGCGGGCAAGCTGATGGGATTGAGCGAGCAGCAGATGGTGTGGGCGCTGGGGCTCGCCGCGTCGCAGCCGGTGGGGCTGCGGGAATCCTTCGGCTCGATGAACAAGAGCTTCAACCCGGGGCGCGCCGCCAACAACGGCCTGTTCGCCGCGATCCTGGCGGCGCAGAACTTCACCAGCTCCAACGGCATGATCGAGGCGCGGCGCGGCTGGGCCAACACCATCAGCACCCGGCAGGACTATAGCGAGATCACCACGGGGCTCGGCAGCCGCTACGAAGCCGCGCTCAACACCTACAAGCCGTTCGCCTGCGGCATCGTCCTGCATCCGGCGATCGACGCCGCGATCCAGCTGCGCAACGAATACAAGCTGACCGCCGACCAGATCGACCGCGTCGAGGTGAAGGTGCACCCGCTGGTTCTTGAACTCACCGGCAAGACCGCGCCGCATGAGGGCCTGGAGGGCAAGTTCAGCATCTATCACGCCGTCGCGGTGGCGCTGGTGGAGGGCGCCGCGGGGGAAAAGCAGTTCAGCGACCGCGCGGTCAACGATCCGACCGTGGTGGCGCTACGCGGCAAGGTGGTGCCGCTGATCACGCCGGGCATCGACACCGCGCAGGTCGACATGACGATCGTGCTGAAGGACGGCCGCCGCCTCAACCGGCACATCGAGCACGCGATCGGCAGCGTCGACGTGCCGATGACCGACAGCCAGCTGGAGACCAAATTCGCCGATCTCGCTGAAAGAATCCTGCCGCCCGCGGCGGTGCGCCAGTTGATGGACAAGTGCTGGACGGTGGAAGGCCTCGCCAATGCCGCGGACATCGCCCGCTCCGGCGCGCTGACCTGACTGCGAAAATATTTCTCGCTTGTTCGTCAGGCCGCGTCAGCGAAGCACGGCCTCAATATCTCCGATGTCGTCGTCGCCCGGCTTGACCGGGCGACCCAGCATTCACCCCAGTCAATAATTCGAGCGCAACCCTTGTCATTCTCCACGTTTGAGCAGCGGACGCCGGGGCTACTGGATCGCCCGGTCAAGCCGGGCGATGACGCTGAAGACGTAGCAATGCCTCGATAACCATGGGCTTGTTCTAGCCATGACAGAAGAGCGGGCAATCGAACCGGAAAGCGCTCAGATGTCGGCGTCGCCGTCCGAGCCCACCAGCGCGATGCGCACCATGTTGGTCGTTCCCGGGGTGCCGAGCGGGACGCCGGCGACGATGATGACGCGCTGGCCGGCCCGGGCGAAGCCGTCGCGGAACGCGATGCGGCCGGCGCGCTTGACCATGTCGTCCTGGTCATGGGCGTCTTCCGCGATCACGCAATGCACGCCCCAGACCAGCGACAGCTTGCGGCCGGTGGCGATGTTCGGCGTGATCGCCACCACCGGCGGCTTCGGTCGTTCCCGCGCCACCCGCAGCGCGGTCGAGCCCGAACTGGTCCAGCAGATCAGCGCCGAGAGATCGAGGGTCTCGGCGATCTGGCGCGCGGCGTCGGCGATGGCGTCGCCCACGGTGGCCTCGGGTTCGGGGCGCTGCGCGCTGATGAGGCCGCGATAGGTCGGGTCGCGCTCGACCTCCTCGCCGATGCGGTTCATGGTCGCCACCGCCTCGACCGGAAACTTGCCGGCCGCGGATTCCGCCGACAGCATGATCGCGTCGGCGCCCTCGAACACCGCGGTGGCGACGTCGGACACCTCGGCCCGGGTCGGGACCGGGGACTGGATCATCGATTCCAGCATCTGGGTCGCGATCACCACGGGCTTGCCGGCCCGCCGCGCCATCCGCGTCATCTGCTTCTGCAGGCCGGGCACGCGTTCGGCCGGCAGCTCGACGCCGAGATCGCCGCGCGCCACCATCAGCGCATCGGACACCTCGACGATCTCCGGCAGCCGATCGATCGCCTGCGGCTTCTCGATCTTCGACATGATCGCGGCGCGGCCGCGCACCAGCTTCTTGGCCTCGATCACGTCTTCGGGGCGCTGCACGAACGACAAGGCGATCCAGTCGACGCCGACCTCCGCGGCGGCCTCGAGATCGGCGCGGTCCTTCGCCGTCATGGCCGAGACCGGCAGGTCGGTATCGGGCAGGCTGACGCCCTTGCGGTCGGACATCTTGCCGCCGATCACCACGCGGGTGATGGCCCGCTCCGGCGTGGTGTCCTCGGCGATCAGCCTGACCTTGCCGTCATCGAGCAGCAGCGCGTGGCCGGGCCGCAACGCCGCGAGAATCTCCGGGTGCGGCAGCTGCACCCGGGTCTTGTCGCCGGGCGCGGCGTTGGAATCCAGCGTGAAGGCTTCGCCGTTGCTGAGCTGGACGGAGCCTTCGGCGAACTGGCCGAGACGCAGTTTCGGTCCCTGCAGATCGACCAGAATGCCGATCGGCCGGCCATAGCTGGTCTCGACGTTGCGGATGGTCTCGATCAGCTCCCGCATCTTGTCGTGGGAGGTGTGGCTCATGTTGATGCGGAACAGGTCGGCGCCGGCCTCGAACAGGCGACGCAGCGTGGCGCTGTCGGACGAAGCCGGTCCGAGCGTGGCGAGGATCTTGATGCGCCGCAGGCGTCTCATTGCTTTGGTTGTCCAGGAAGAGCGGCCGGGGGAATTCCCGGCGCGGCGGGCGAGGTTCCGAACTGGGGCGTGGCGGCGCCCGGGGCGTTGGGCAGGCCGGGAAGACCCGGAGGCGGCTTCGGCTGTTCACTGGTTTCCGTGAGCTGGACGGTCCAGGCGCGCTGCTCGCCGGTGTCGACCTCGAAGAATCCGGTGCGGTCGAAGCCGCGCGCCAGGCAGTCTTCCGTGCCCTTGATGGTGAACTCCTTGTCGCGCGAGCACATGAAGGCCTGTCCGGACCATTCACCGCCGCGATCGTAGTCGACGGCATAGATATAATAGTATCGCGCGACAAGCGTGCCGCGCAGCAGGGTTTCGCAGCTGCGCGCCGACACGTTCCACCAGCCTTCCGTGGTCCAGCCCTCGTTGTCCTTGTAGCCCAGCGCGATGCCGACCCGGCTCGAGGTGTTGTTGCAGAGGCGGAAGTCGGCGGCGGCGGGCGCGGTCAGCGCGCACAGCACCGCGAATGCCAAAACCGCAGCGAGCGCTCCCGAGGGGTGCTTTGCGGTGTTGTCATCAGACACGAGCCGGCGCGGCCGAAGGGAGCTGGATGCGGTCATTTAATCAAGGCATATCAATCGATTGTTGATTTCGCGTAACCCGATGCCCTCTGTCAACGGCATTCGCATCAATTCTCGGCCCGTGGCGCGCGCGACCGCGCGCGGATCGGGCGGGTTGCATTGCCGCGCGATCTGGCAAAATCTGTGAAAATTCCCATCTGCGGAACAGACGCACCTCTCATGACCGGATCACGACGATGGCACTCGACGACAGCACCAGAACCGAGTTGGAAGCGGCGGCGTTCCGCCACCTGGTCGCGCACCTGCGCCAGCGCACCGACGTGCAGAACATCGATTTGATGAATCTGGCGGGCTTCTGCCGCAATTGCCTCTCCAACTGGCTGAAGGAGGCCGCCGACGAAAAGGGCGTGGCCATGACCAAGGACGAGAGCCGCGAGGCGGTCTACGGCATGTCCTACGAAGCCTGGAAAGCGCAGCACCAGGGCACCGCGAACGCCGAACAGCTCGAAGCCTTCAAGCACAGCAAGCCCTCCGGCGCCGGCTGAGTCGGCCGGCCGCCGACGTCAATCGGTCGCGCTGCGGTTCCCGGCGCCGGCGACGCGGCGGCGCCGGTTTGATCCCCGCCGTCGCGGCTGGCGCGGGCTCGTCTCCGATGCAACGAAATTCGCCGCCGGTCCCGCCCGGCCGTCAACTTCCCTGTGGGTCACTGTGGATGAGCGCTGCTTCGCCTTGACGAAGGGCGTGCGTCTCTTGAGTGTCATCTTCCGAAAAGTGTCGCGTCATCCTGTGCTCCCGGTCCGGCGCCAAGGACGCGCGCAGGTTCGGCGGACGCGACCTTCAGCATTCCGCAAATCACGGGATGGCGCGGCACGCGGCTCGCATCCTTGTCCCCGTCGGCGGCAGCGCCGTCGCCTTCACATGTTCTCGTCATCAGGAGTAAGCGATGGCCACCTCTGCCGCCGTCAAGACCGACGAAGCGCCCGCGACCCGCTTCGCCAAGGAGCAGCTCAAGGCCATCGTCGAGCGCATCGAGCGATTGGAAGAAGAGAAGAAGACCATCTCCGACGACATTCGCGACGTCTATGCCGAAGCCAAGGGCAACGGCTTCGACGTCAAGGCGCTGCGCGCGATCATTCGGCTGCGCAAGCAGGACGCCAACGAGCGCCAGGAGCAGGAGACCATCCTGGAGACCTATATGCAGGCGCTGGGAATGCTCTGACGCGCGTCATGGCGTGTCGGCGTCGCGTCAATCGCGACGCCTTCCACTGTCACGACAGCTGATGGATGTGATGGAACGCTCCGCCCGGGCTGCAGTGCGGGCTAGTGCAGCGAGGCGGTTCGCATCGAAAGCGACGTCTTGGTCACCGGCACGACGGCCGCCCCGGAGAAGTGATCGCAGCTCAGCCCTATCAGCGGATCGTCGGCGAACGACATCGCCACCGTCTCCGTCGGCTTGACGAACAGCGGCCGCAGCGCCGTCATGTCCGGGTCGCCCAGCGAGGTCGCGATCATCGCGGCCCGGCTGGCGCTCGGCGCCACGATCATCGCCCGCATCCAGACCGAATTGGCGTTGCCTGCCGGCGCGATCCGGGTGGCGGTGGCGACGCCCATGGTGTCGTGGCGGTGCTTCGCCGCCGCGCTCGCGGCGATTGAGCTGACGGCATCGCGCGCCAGCGCCGACATTTTCAGATTTGGCGGCGTCGTCACGCCCAAGCCCGCGGCAACGATGTGGCTGCGGTCGACGGCGGAGGGCAGCGACGCATAGGCCAGCGTCGGCGATGCGGCCTGCGCCGGCGCAGGGACGCTGGCGGTGGACGGCGGATCGGCGGACGCAAACGCGTTGCGCGCGGCCAGCGCCGCGACCTGTGCCGGCGTCGCCTGCTTCGGCTTGGCCGGCTCGTCACCCCAGAAGCCGCGGGCATTGATGATATCGGCCGGCGTTGGCGCCGCAGCTGCGGTCGGGGCCGGTTGGCTGGTCACACTGGTCGTCCGCGGTGCCGGTGCCGGCGCCGGCGCGACCGGCTGCGGTACGGCCGCGGCCAGCTGATAGGTGGCGGCCGGCTTGGCGCGCGGCAGCGGCGGCACGAAGGCCGGGGCGGCGGGGGCTTCGGTCTGACCGGCCATGGCCACGGCGACCGACACCGGCCTGGCGGCGACAGCCGCGGCGGGGGCGCCCTCGTCGTCTTCCTCGGCCTGTTTGCCGCCCAATAGCGACGGCAGCAGGCTCGGGCTCGTGGTCGCGCCGCCCTGGTCGTCATTGGCCCGGCGATGCTCGAGGTCGGCCAGCGCCAGCTCGTAGCCGGGCAGCGGGTTGCCATCGGACGGAATGTGCACGGTGCGGCCGTTCGGGAACACGCGCACCAGCTGCTCGCGGGTCATGCGCGGCCAGTGCCGCACATTGCCGGTGTCGAGGTGGACGAACGGCGATCCGGACGTGGGATAGAAGCCGACGCCGCCGCGTTGCAGCCGCAGGCCGGCGAAACGCAGCTCTTCCAGCGGCACGCCGGGAATGAAGAAATCCATCGCATGGCCGAGCATGTGCTGGCTGAAGCGCGCCACGCCGGTATGGGCGGAGCGCCGTCGCAGCATCGCGTTGGTGGCCGGCGAGCGGTACGAGGAGATGATCTGGATCGGCTGCCTGGCGCCGACCTCGCGATAGACTTCCCAGAGAATGTCGAACAGGTGACGGTCCATCACCGTCTCGTCCTGGGTCCGCCAGTCGCGCAGGAAGTGGTTGAGTTCTTTCAGCGCCGCTTCGTCGTAGCGGCCGTTGCGCTTGAAGGTGACGGTGAGGTCTTCGCCAGAATGGGTGTGATGGAAGGTGAGGGTGCGGGTGTCGCCGGATGCCGACGCATCGTGGACGCTTCGCCCGCCTGCCAACAGCAGGAGCGAGGCCACCACGGCGCGCGCGCAAAACCGCGAACACGGCGCCATACTGCGAGCGAACTGGCTCAGCACGTCAAACGATCCCCACCGGACGACCCCGTCGTCGCTGTCCTGCCGTCCCCGCGTTGCACGGATCCGACAAGGCAGTGCTAGATCACTGAGGGTTAATCGAGACTTACTCCCCTTCGATCAACCAACCGTAAAAGTATGGTGATCGAGTATGGCGAAAAAGAGCCCCCGGCGGCATTTAACGCGCCGCCGTGGTTAACGCGAGAAGGGCCTCGCAACCGGCGAAGCCCTTCATATTTCACGAGATTCTCTCAGGTGGCGCGGGTGGCCGGGTGGCCGCGGCGCGACCCCCTCAGCGGGTATAGACCCGCCGCGGACGGACCGGCGCCGGCGGGGTGCTCGGGCCGCCACCGAACAGCGCCTCGAAGAAGTTCGGGCCGCTGCTGCTGCCGTTCATGGCCACGCCCTGCGGCAGGGTCGGGCGGGCGCCGCTATAGCTCGGCTGGGAATGGGCGATCACCGTCTCGAGATCCCTGCCCTCGCCACCGTTGAGGATCGAGATCATCTGGCTGTCGCGGCCGTAGACGTCCTTGCGGAATTCCAGCTTGCCGGCATCGTCGACGAACGCGGTCTGGTAGGTGATGTTGACCGGGATCGGGGTCGGAAACTTGATGTCGATTTCGCTGTTGCCGTACATGCCGCGAATCCGTTCCGGCGTGTAATGCTCGTTCGGCATCGTGATGTTCAGCAGCGTCGCCGCGTACTGGTCGGGGTACTGCACCCGCATGCAGCCGTGGCTGAAGGCGCGGTCTTCCTTGGCGAACAGGTGCTTGTCCGGCGTGTCGTGCTGGTAGACCAGGAACTTGTTCGGGAAGTTGAAGCGGATCCGCCCCAGCGCGTTGGCCTCGCCCGGCGGCTGCGAGATATGGATGCCGTCGGGACCCTGCTCGAGCCGCAGTCCCATGCGCTGAAGCACGGTGGGATCCTGCTGCAGCGCCGGCAGATACTCGTTGTAGATGATCGACGGCGGCACGTTCCAGGTCGGGTTGACCGTGATGAACTTCATGGTCTCGGACAACAGCGGCGTGGCGTGGATGCCGGGCTTGCCGGTGACGACGCGGGTGGTCCAGACCTGGGCGCCGTTCTGCATCACCCGCAGCGTATAGTCCGGAATGTTGAGGATCACGTAGGCGTCGCCGATCGACGGCGCGCCGAGATCGCGCGGCAGCCAGCGCCAGCGCTCCATGTTGACGCGGACGATGTCGATCTGGCGGTCCTTGCGCGGGCTGTTCAGCGCCCGCACCGTGGCTGAATCCAGCGCGCCGGTGACGCGCAGGTCGTTGTTGTCCTGGAACCTGCGCACCGCGTCGGCGAGCTTCTCGTCGTAACGGGTATCGTCGCCGGCGTCCGCGAGGCCAAGGCGGGCGCGCAGCTGCGGCACCCGCGGATCCTCTTCCACGATCGCGGCCTGCTTCTTGCGGGCGGGGACGAATTTGAGCACCGGGCCGTCGGCAATCGGGGTGGCCGAGGCTTCGGTCTTGCCACGCAGCTCGGCGAGCTTGGCCTTCAGCGCCAGATAGCCCTTCTGCGGCGGATTGTAGCTGTCGAGCGCCGCCGCCACGTCCTTTGCCGCGGCGATGTTGGCGATCACCTCGGCGGGATCGGTCGGGTGTTCCGGATACTGGATGTCGCCGCTGACATGCGACCAGTGCATCCGCCCGCTCTGGGCGTGCCGGGCATAGTCGAGCATGCTGGCCATCAGCTTCAGTTCGGCCTCGGCCTGGGCGTCCGGCGTGGTCGCGGCGGTGAAATCGGGGGTCGGGTAGTCCGCCGGGTCGAGGCCGTCGCTGCCGGCGTCCTTCAGCCGCGCGATCGCCGCGGTGGCGCGGGCATTGGCCACGCCGGCCGAGGTCAGCAGCGGGGCGTAGTCGCGGCCCTTGTAGAAGGTCTCGATCGCGGTGCGCTCGCTCTTGCGATCGAACAGCCGCGCGCCCCTGGCGCCAATCAGGTCGCGAAGCTTGTCGGCAACCGCCTGGTCGGCGGGCGCAACGGTGGAGGCGACCTGCGCGGGCGCCGGTGCCGCGGCGGTGTCCTTGGCCGCCTCGGCGGGCTTTACGGCCTCCGGCGTCTTGTCGGGCTGGGTGGCCGCCGTGGACGTCGCATTCTTGTCGGCGGCGGGAGCAGGTGCCTCGGATGCCTTCACCTCGGGAGTCCTGGCGTCCACAGGCTTGGCGTCCACAGGCTTGGCGTCCACTGCCTTGGCGTCCACAGGTTTGGCGTCCACAGGTTTGGCGTCCACAGGCTTGACGTCGGCAGCCTTGGCGTCCGGCGCCTTGACGTCAGCGGCTTTGGCGGCGGCGTCGACGGCGTCGAGCTTGATGTCGGCGGCGGTCGGTGGCGGAACATTGGCGGGTTCGGGGACCGGGACGGCCGCGTCGATCGCAAGATCCGCCGCGCTCTTGGCGGGCCCGGTCTGGGCGAGCGCGCCGGCCGACGACGCCACGAGAAAGCTCGCCGCGATCGCCATCAGCATGCGATCATACCGACCACGGCCATTCAACCTATCGCGCATCTTGCACCCCTTCGCTGGGCTGGTCCCGAAAACACCGGGCAGCTCACGCTGAATTTCCGTCTAACCTTCTGCAAAAGCACCGGATTTACCGGAACCTTTGAGCGCCTTCCAAGCTCGCGCAAGACATATACGTCCGCGCTCCCTGAAGCTAGCAGCCAAGGCTCAACTCACGACAAACTGACTTCAAACCACCGACGCATGCAACGCCCACCCGGATGAAGGCGGCCGCTTTTCCTTGGTCTGTCACCGCGCTGCAACGGTTCATGGCTGCCCGCCAGTTTTCCGCACATCGCCCCGATTCGACAACACCGCAGACGCCGGCGCGGGCTGGTTGGTGCCCGCCTTT
>JBKQQE010000396.1:0-7506 GCA_052326245.1 Xanthobacteraceae bacterium
CTCTCGCCGCGTTGCGTTATTCTTAAGTGCCGCAAGCCGGGTAGACCGGGCTTGCGGTGTCAAGCCCGGCAATGACGACAAAAAGCAATATCGCGCGATGCCAGCGTCGGTGTACCGGCTGATCCAAGTGATTTCGTGAGTGATTTCGTGGCCGCGCACAAGAGGGTTGGCGTGACCGCACCCCGGCGATAAGGATGCATAAGCTCCCCGATTCCTCCCGCCAGCGGGACGGGGCAGCGACCCACTGTTAGAACCCGGACACGCGCGCAAGGATTTACAGGCCGTCAATGGCGTCCCTCGATTCGTTCAGCATCGCCATTCTGCTCGGCGCCACCCTGATCATGGCGGGTATTCTGTCGAGCCTGATCGCGCTGCGCTTCGGCGCGCCGCTGCTGCTGGTGTTTCTCGGCGTCGGTCTGTTGGCCGGCGCCTCCGGGCCCGGGGGCATCGTGTTCAGCGACGTCGGGACCACCTATCTGGTCGGTTCGGTGGCGCTCGCCCTGATCCTGTTCGACGGCGGGCTGCGCACCAAATTCCAGAACGTCCGCACCGTGCTCGCGCCCTCGGTGGTGCTGGCGACCATCGGCGTGCTGGTGACGGCGCTGATCACCGCGCCGGTGGCGCGCTACGCGCTCGAGATGAACTGGACCGAAGCCCTCCTGGTCGGCGCCGTGGTCGGCTCGACCGACGCCGCCGCGGTGTTCCTGCTGGTGCATGCCCAGGGCCTGCGGCTGCGCCCGCGGGTGGGCGCGACGCTCGAGGTGGAATCCGCCACCAACGATCCGTTCGCGATCTTCTTCACCCTGATCCTGGTCGAGATGCTGTCGGTCGGGCACAGCTCGGCGGGGCACGTCATCCTGCTGTTCCTGCAGGAGGCCGCGCTGGGCGCGATCGTCGGCGCCGTCGGCGGCCGCCTGGTGGTGCTGGCGCTCAACCGCGTCGCGCTGCCGCAGGGCCTGCATGCGCCCTTCGTCGCCACCGCCGCGCTGGTGATCTTCGGGCTGGCGCAGATCGCCCACGCCTCGGGCTTTCTCGCGGTCTATCTCGCCGGCATCATCATCGGCAACCGCCCGACCCGGGCGCACAATTCCGTGGTGGCGTTTCTCGATGCCGCGACCTGGCTCGCCCAGATCGTGATGTTCGTGGTGCTCGGCCTCTTGGCGTCGCCGGCGCGGCTGGCGGTGAGCATCGCGCCCGCCGTCGTCATCGCCACGGTGCTGATGCTGGTGGCGCGGCCCGCCGCGGTGTTTCTCTGCCTGCTGCCGTTCCCGTTCAACTGGCGCGAAAAGCTGTTCATTTCGTGGGTCGGCCTGCGTGGCGCGGTGGCGATCTTCCTGGCGTCGATTCCGCTCTTGGTCGGAATGACGAAGGCCTATCTGTATTTCGACGTGGCGTTCGTGATCGTGGTGATTTCGCTCTTGCTGCAGGGCTGGACGCTGGCGCCGGCGGCGCGGCGGCTTCATGTGGCGCTGCCGCGCGCCGACCGCGCGCCGCGCCGGGTCGAGCTCGATCTGCCCGGCCAGCTCGCCCAGCAGCTGGTCGGCTACGCGGTGCGCCCCAACAGCCTGTTCCTGCGCCGCGGCATCATTCCGTCCTGGTCGAAGCCGACGCTGGTGATCCGCAAGGGCGCGATCCTGTCGCCGGTGGAAGCCGATCCGGTGGTCGCCGGCGACTATGTCTATCTGCTGGCGCCGCCGGAGCGGGCCGACGCGCTCGATCGATTCTTCGTCGACATGGTGCCGGCGGCCGCACCCGATCCGCATCTGCTCGGCGATTTCGTGGTCTCCGGCGAAATCACGCTCGGCGCGCTCTCCGAGGCCTATGGCGTCGCGGTCAATCCGGACGAATCCGAACTGACGCTTGCCGACTATTTCGACGTCCACCTCGCGCACGCGCCGTTGGCGGGCGCCACATTGCCGCTCGATAGCATCGTGCTGGTGGCGCGCAGCATCGGCGGCAGCCGGGTGAACGTGGTCGGACTTCGGCTGCCCGAGGACGAGGACGCGCGGCCTGCCGCGGCACCCACCCGCGCCGCCGCGATCGGCCGGGCGCTGCGACGGATGTGGTCGTCGGTGGTCGAGGGTTAGTGCGCCGGCGCAATCATCAGCACGACCTCGTTGCCGGTGACGCTGCTGACCTGCAGCAGCAGAGGGCCGGCGGCGAGGTCGAACTTCACCACCTTGCGGATGCCCCCGCAGTCGGTGGCGCCGCTGAAGGTCGCCGGCTTGAGCGCCTTGCCGTCCTGGATCGCGTCGAGCCAGGCCGCGGCGGACAGCGCAACGGTGTAGGTTCCGGCCGCCGGAATGTTGCCGACCCGGACATAGCCGGCGAACCGGTTGGCGATGGAGTCCGGCGCCTTCGGCAGCCGTTCCGGCGGGGATGGCAGCCTGGCGTCCGCCTGCGGCCCCAGCGCCAGCCGAACCGCGGTTTCCGCGACGCCGATGGTCGCGCCGGATTCGACCTTCGTCGCCGGTCCGGTCAGGATCGCGCGTTCGTGCGCGATCGGCCATTTGAACCCGTCGCAGCCGCTCGGCTCGGCCGCCATGGCGGGGGTTGCGACAATGAGCGCGCAGACGATCAACGGGACGTGACGCATCGGCCTGGTACCCTGTTTCCGAAGTTCGTAAGAAGCTCGCTGCACCCTCCCGATACGAACTTCGGAAACCAAAAGGGTACCAGAGTTACAAGTTTGCTAGTGCCCTTTGCTTTTCGAAGTTCGCAGGAGAGGTTGCCGAAATGGATCGCGAACTTCGAAAAGCGGGCACTAGTCCACCGCGACCATGACGTCGGACGCCTTGATGATGACGGTGGCCTGCATCTTCGCCTTGAGCCCGAGTTCATCAACCGCTTCGTTGGTGATCGACGCGGTAACCACCTGGCCAGCGCCGATGTCGATGCGGACATGCGAGGTGGTCGCGCCCTTGTGGACTTCGACGACGGTGCCCTTGATCTGGTTGCGTGCACTGATGCGCATGTGTCCCTCCTGGCCCGGTGCCGCATTGGCAGGGCCGCATTGATCGTTCTGGAGGAACCGCCGTTCCGGTGAGCCCGCCGCGCGCGCAGCGCCGCAGGCAGCCATTGATAGTGCGTTTCGCGGCGCAAGAGAAGCGTCCAGATCGGCCGCGCGCTACCCGAAATGCGTCCCGGTCTCGGCCGGGCTGAGCCGGATCAGGCGCGAATCCTCCACCGCGGCCTGCCGGTGCTTGACCGCCTCGCGGTAGACCGGGTCACGCAGCATCTCGATGAAGGCGTCGGCGCTGGGGTATTGCGCGATGAAGACCTCGTCCCAGCGCTCCTCCGCCGGCCCGATCAACATGAATTGAAAATCGCCGCGCCAGACGATCTTGCCGCCGAGACGGGTGAACACCGGCCCGCTGTCGCGGCCATAGGCCGCATAGGCTTCCAGCCCGGTTGCCGCGCGCCCGTCCGGATAGGCGGCTTCGCTGCGAAACCGAACCAGGTTGAGCATGTGGATCGGGCCGGTCCGGGGCAGCTCCCTGAACAGCTGGAAGCGCTCCTTGGAAGGGTCGACATACCGGTTCATTGTCTTGATCTCCAGCGGTGAGGGTGGTTCTATCTGCACCGGCCGACCGTACCACACCGATCACTTTCCGCGACTGCGGCGCGCCGTTCTGCTGCTGTCATCCGACCGTCGCAGATCGGCAGGCGGATCACCTCTCCGGGGATTTCAAATGACCGATTTCAATCTGCTTGTTTCATTCAAGATGCCGCTTGTATTGAGGACGGTGGCGGCGGCCGCGCTGTTCGCCGGGGTTTCCGCGTCGGCGGCCTCTGCCGCGGACGAGTTCAAGCTCAGCAGCAACCAGCGGATTTCCTGCAACCGCAGCCTGGAGAAGGGCAAGTTGCAGACCTCGACCTGCCACTCCTACGCCTATGTGTTCAACACGCGGACCTCGGAATACTACCGCTGCGCGGCGGGCCTGTCCGTGACCAAGGACAACAAGGACCTGATGAAGATCGACACCGAAGGCGCGTGCCAGAAGCATGCGCGGATTTTTCCGAACGACTCCAGCTATTCGTTCGACGGCGCCGAGACCGAGGGCCCCAACACCAATTCGTTCTTCGGCCCCGGCGGTTACGTGATCTGGGCCAGCGACAAGACGACGCTCGCGGTCAAGGCCTGCTTCATCATCACCGTCGCCGGCAATGACGCGCAACGCTGCATCGAAATGAAGTTCGAGTAAGCAGGCACGGCCGATTTGAAGTTCCTGTATCGGCAGCAAATTCGTTCCAGGAACTTCAAATCGCGCGGCCATGACCGGCGCGGCCGCGCGGGTTCGGGGATGCCGGTGCCGCCCCGCGTTCGTATTTTTTTTGCGCATTTTTTTGCGGCCGGTGTCGAATATCGCGACGACCATTCGACTGGATGCCGAGCAACCCTGCTCGCGAACCGATCGGAGGATGTCATGCAATACCTGCTTCTTATCTACCAGAACGAAGCCGAAATGGCGGCGCGGTCCAAGGCCGAGACCGAGACCATGCACGGGGAGTATGGCGCCTTCACCCAGGCGATCATCCAGAGCGGCCATTTCAAGGGCGGCGAGCGGCTGCACCCGGTATCGGCCGCCACCACGGTCCGGGTCCGCGGCGACAAGACGCTGACCACCGACGGCCCGTTTGCCGAGACCCGCGAGCAGCTCGGCGGCTACTACATGATCGAGGCCAAGAATCTCGACGAAGCGACGGCGATCGCAGCAAAGCTGCCCGGCTCGAAATACGGCTCGGTCGAGATCAGGCCGGTCTGGGCAATGAGCTGACACGAACTGGCGATCTGCATGAGCGCTGAGGCGGTCGAGCGCGTGTTCCGGGCCGAGGCGGGTCGCGTGCTGGCGACGCTGATCCGCCTGCTCGGCGATTTCGAACTCGCCGAGGAGGGGCTGCAGGAGGCGCTGGCCGCGGCGCTGCGGCAATGGCCGGTCGACGGCATGCCCGCCAATGCGCGCGCCTGGCTGGTCAATGTCGGGCGGCACAAGGCCATCGACCAGCTGCGTCGGCAGCGGCTGTTCAACGATCGCCAGCGCGAACTGGCGACCATGGCCGCGCTCGACACCGACGCCGCCCCGCTCGACCCCGACGACGTCCTCGACGACGACATGCTGCGGCTGATCTTCACCTGCTGTCATCCGGCGCTGAGCATGGATACCCAGGTGGCGCTGACGCTACGCGCGGTGTGCGGCCTGTCCACCGAGGCGGTGGCGCGCGCGTTCCTGGTCGGCGTCGAGACCATGGCGCAGCGGCTGGTGCGGGCCAAGGCCAAGATCCGCGTGGCGCGGATACCCTACGAGACCCCGCCGCCGGAGCGGCTCGGCGAGCGCGTTGCCGGCGTTCTCGCGGTGATCTACCAGGTGTTCACCGAGGGCTACGCGCCGACGCAGGGGCCCGACCTGGTGCGCCCCGACCTCACCCTTGAGGCGATCCGGCTCGGCCGCCTGCTGCTGGCGCTGATGCCGGACCGCGCCGCCATCGCCGGCCTGCTGGCCCTGATGCTGCTGCACGATGCGCGGCGCGGGGCACGCGCCACGTCCTCGGGCGATCTCATCCTGCTGGAGCATCAGGACCGCACGCGCTGGGATCGCGGCCAGATCACCGAGGGCGCGGAACTGGTGGCGCGGGCGCTGCGCGGGCCTGGCCTGCCCAGCGCCTATGCGGTGCAGGCGGCGATCGCCGCCGTGCACGCCCAGGCCGAGCGGTACGAGACCACGGACTGGCCGCAGATCGTCGGCCTCTACGAGGTGCTGCAGCGGCTGATGCCCTCGCCAGTGATCGCGCTCAACCACGCCGCCGCGGTGTCGATGGTCGACGGACCGCAGAAGGCGCTCAACCTGGTCGACGCGCTGGCGGCGCGCGAACAGCTCGGCGGCTACCATCTGTTGCCCGCGGTCCGCGCCGATCTGCTGCGGCGTCTCGGCCGGCGCGACGAGGCGCGGCAGGCCTATGGCGACGCGCTGGCGCTGGCCAGGCTCGAGCCCGAGCGGCGCTGGCTGGCGCGCCGCCTTGGTGAGCTGGCATGAAGTGGTGCCGTCGCGGCCGGACTTGAACTTTAGGCGGATGCCCCGATGATCCAGATCAATTCATTTCGGCTTGAATTGGCGTTGTTTCGCTGAACAATGGGGCCCCAAAGCCTGCGCCTGCGCGAGGAACCGCCATGACCACCCAGAGCCGCTATTACGAGGTCTATGCCCGCGCGACGCGGGATCCGGAGGGCTTCTGGGCGGAGGCGGCGCGCGACATCGACTGGGTCGAGTTTCCGAACACCATCTTCGACCCGGCGCAGGGCGTCTATGGCCGCTGGTTCGCCGACGGCGTGCTGAACAGCTGCTTCAACGCGCTCGACCGCCACGTCGCCGCCGGCCGCGGCGACCAGCTGGCGCTGATCCACGATTCGCCGCTGGCCGGCAGCGTCACCAGATACACCTACAGCGACATGCTGCGCGAGGTCGCGGCGCTCGCCGCGGTGATGCAGGACTTCGGCGTCGCCAAGGGCGACCGCGTGCTGATCTACATGCCGATGGTGCCGGAGGCGATGATCGCGATGCTGGCCTGCGCGCGGATCGGCGCGGTGCATTCGGTGGTGTTCGGCGGCTTCGCGGCCAAGGAGCTCGCCACCCGCATCGACGACGCCCAGCCCAGGCTGATCATGTCGGCGAGCTGCGGGCTCGAGCCCGGCCGCATCGTCCACTACAAGCCGCTGCTCGACGAGGCGATCCGGCTCGCCGCGCACAAGGTGCCGACCTGCATCGTGCTGCAGCGTCCGCAGGAGCCGTGCGCCCTGATCGCCGGCCGCGACCACGACTGGGCCGAATTGCAAGCCGCCGCGCTGAAGGCGGGCAAGGCGGCGGCCTGCGTGCCGCTGCGCGCCACCGATCCGCTCTACATTCTCTACACCTCCGGCACCACCGGCATCCCCAAGGGCGTGGTGCGCGACAACGGCGGCCACGCGGTGGCGCTGAAGTGGTCGATGTTCAACCTCTACGGCGTCAAGCCCGGCGAGGTGTGGTGGTGCGGCTCGGACATCGGCTGGGTGGTCGGCCACAGCTACATCATCTACGCTCCGCTGTTCCACGGCGCGACCTCGATCATGTACGAGGGCAAGCCGGTCGGCACGCCCGATGCCGGCGCCTATTGGCGCGTGATTGCCGAACACAAGGCGGTGGCGCTGTTCACCGCGCCGACCGCGTTCCGGGCGCTGCGCAAGGAGGATCCGGCCGGCGAGCTGATCCGCAAATACGACCTGTCGCAGTTCCGCACGCTGTTTCTTGCCGGCGAGCGCGCCGACCCGCCCACCGTGGAGTGGGCGGAGCGGCAGCTCAAGGTGCCGGTGATCGATCACTGGTGGCAGACCGAGACCGGCTGGTGCATCGCCGGCAATCCGGTCGGCCTTGGCCAGCTTCCGGTCAAGCACGGCTCGCCGACGGTGGCGATGCCGGGCTACGACGTTCGCGTCGTCGATGAGGGCTGCCACGAAGTGGCGGCAAACAAGATGGG
>JBKQQE010000397.1:0-6081 GCA_052326245.1 Xanthobacteraceae bacterium
GCGCGCGGGCTTGCGTTCGCGCGCGCAATATCGTGAATCTTGGGAGCGGATTCCCGCGCCCCCGCCGGGCCGGGATCGCGCCCATAGAGCGACCTCTGCAGGGCCGGGATCGACATCCGACATGAACGGCGCGCGATCAAGTTCACCACGGGTCATCGAGCGGGTCACCCGCGCCGATCTGGCCGCGGCCGTGCGCGCATCCCGTTCCGCCTTTCTCGGGCTCGGCGTGATGAGCCTGATGATCAACGTGCTCTATCTCACCGGCTCGTTCTTCATGCTGGAGATCTACGACCGGGTGCTGCCGAGCCGCAGCGTGCCGACGCTGGTCGGGATGTGCATCCTGGCCGGCGGCCTCTATCTCTGCCAGGGCGTGCTCGACCTGATCCGAAGCCGGGTGCTGGTCCGGGTCGCCGGCAGCATCGACGAGACGCTGGGCGACCGGATTTTCCAGAGCATCGTGCGGCTGCCCTTCATGTCCGGGTCGCGCGAAAGCGGGCTGCAGCCGCTGCGTGACCTCGATACGGTCAGGAGCTTCCTTTCGGGGATGGGACCCAGCGCGCTGTTCGATCTGCCCTGGCTGCCGCTCTATCTGGCGATCTGCTTCGCGTTCCACCCGCTGATCGGCTACACCGCGCTCGGCGGCGCCATCATCCTGGTCATCATCACCGTCGTCACCGAGCGGATGACCAGCGCCCGCGCCAAGGACCTCACGCTGCTCGGGGCGCAGCGCAGCGAACTCGCCGCCGCGAGCCGGCGCAATGCCGAGGCCATCGTGGCGATGGGCATGGTCGAAAACCTGACCGGGCGCTGGAACATCGCCAATCGCGAGTACCTGGCCCGCAGCCGTCGCATCAGCGACACCGCGACCGGACTTGGCGCGATCGCCAAGGTGTCGCGGATGATGCTGCAGTCGGGGGTTCTCGCGGTCGGCGCCTGGCTTGTCATCAACCAGCAGGCCACCGCCGGAATCATCATCGCGGGCTCGATCCTGAGCGCCCGCGCGCTGGCGCCGGTGGATTCTGCCATCGCGCATTGGCGCAGCTTCGTGGCCGCCCGCCAGGGCTGGCACCGGCTGAAGGCCCTGCTGACGCGCCTGCCGCAGAAGAATCCGACCCGGCTCGACGATCCGGAGCGGCGGCTCAGCGTCGAAAACCTGACGGTGGCCCCTCCGGGCGGGCAGCTGGCGGTGGTCAGCGACGTCTCGTTCGAGCTCGAGGCCGGGCACGGATTGGGCATCATCGGCCCGAGCGGCTCGGGAAAATCGTCGCTGGTGCGCGCGCTGGTGGGCGTGTGGCCGGCCGCGCGCGGCGCGGTGCGCCTCGACGGCGCCACCTTCGACCAGTGGTCCGACGATGTGATCGGCCGGCGCATCGGCTACCTGCCGCAGGATGTGGAGCTGTTCGCCGGAACGCTGGCGCAGAACATCGCGCGCTTCGATCCCAACGCCCCGTCGGACGAAATCATCGCGGCGGCGAAGCAGGCCGGGATTCACGAGCTCATCGTCGGCATGCGCGACGGCTACGACACCCAGATCGGCGAGCAGGGCTGCGTGCTGTCGGCGGGCCAGGCGCAACGGGTGGCGCTGGCCCGGGCGCTGTATGGCGAGCCGTTCCTGGTGGTGCTGGACGAGCCCAATTCCAATCTCGATCATGACGGCGACGAGGCGCTGGCGCGCGCGGTCGCCGCGGTGCGGGCCAGGGGCGGTATCGTCATCGTGGTGGCGCATCGCCCGGTCGGGCTGACCGCCGTCGATACGGTCCTGGTCATGAGCGGCGGCCGCAAGCAGGCGTTCGGCCCGAAGGACACGGTGCTGCAGCCCGCGCGGATCTCGCAAATTCCGCGCCGCACGGTCCCGGGCGAAGGGGTCGCCAAATCATGACGGCGCCGCGCACCCCGTCGCAACGTTCGATCCGCCGGCACCTCCTGGCCGGCCTGGTCGTGGTGCTGCTGCTTGCCGGGGGCATCGGCGGCTGGGCATCGACGGCGCAGCTCTCGGGCGCGCTGGTGGCGCCGGGCTCGGTGGTGGTCGATTCCAACATCAAGAAGGTTCAGCACCCGACCGGCGGAGTGGTCGGCGAGCTGCGCGCGCGCGACGGCGACGTGGTCAAGGCCGGCGACATCCTGGTCCGGCTCGACGATACGGTGACCAAGGCGAGCCTTGCCATCGTCACCAAGGGTCTCAACGCCATGTATGCCCGCGCCGCGCGGCTGCAGGCCGAAAGCCTCGGCGCCGACCATGTGACGTTCCCCAAATCCCTGCTCGACCAGGCGGGCGATCCCGACGCCAAGGCGGTGATGGCGAGCGAAGAGAACCAGTTCCAGGTTCGCCTGGCCGGCCGGCTTGGCCAGCGCGCCCAGCTGCACGAGCGCGTGTCGCAGCTGCAGGAGGAGATCCGGGGGCTCACGGCGCAGGAAGAGGCGAAATCGCACGAGATCGAATTGATCAACAAGGAGCTGGTCGGCGTCCGCGACCTCTACGCCAAGAACCTTGTCCAGATCTCCAGGCTGACGGCGCTGGAGCGCGACGCGGCGCGGCTGGAAGGCGACCGCGGGCAGTTCGTCGCCGCCAAGGCCCAGGCCAAGGGCAAGATCGCCGAGACCGAGCTGCAGGTCATCCAGGTCGACAAGGATCTCAGCACCGAGGTTTCCAAGGAGCTGCGCGAGGTCAACGACAAGATCGGCGAACTGGTCGAGCGCAAGGTCACCGCCGAGGATCAGCTGCGCCGCATCGAAATCAGGGCGCCGCAGGATGGCGTGGTGCTGCAGTCCAACGTCCACACCGTGGGCGGGGTGATCGCCGCGGGCGACACCATCATGCAGATCGTTCCCCAGCAGGATGCGCTGGCGGTCGAAGCCAAGGTCAATCCGCAGGACGTCGACCAGGTCAGGATCGGCCAGAAGGTGCTGATGCGCTTCTCGGCGTTCAACCAGCGCACCACGCCGGAAGTCACCGGCAACGTGGTCCGGCTGTCGCCGGACACCACCACCGATCAGCGCACCGGCCAGAGTTTCTACACCATCCGCGTAGCGATCCCTCCCGCCGAGCTGGCGCGGCTCGGCAACGTCAAGCTGCTTCCCGGCATGCCGGTCGAAACATTCGTCCAGACCGGCGAGCGCACCATGCTCGCCTACCTGGCCAAACCGCTGCATGATCAGTTCATGCGCGCGTTCAGAGAGAAGTAAGCAGCCTCATGAAGTGGTTGCGCCGACTGGCCAAGCGGTTTGGGCGCGCCCGCGCGCTCTGCGTCGTGCTGCTATTCGCCCTGATTGCGGTGCGGATCGCCGATCCCGCTCCGATGGAAGAATTGCGGGTGCGAACCTTCGATACATTCCAGCTGCTGTCGCCGCGCCAGGTGACCCAGCGGCCGGTGGTCATCGTCGATATCGACGACAAGAGCCTCAGCAGCCTCGGCCAATGGCCGTGGGCGCGGACCCGGGTCGCCGACCTGGTGACGAAGCTGGGCCAGCTCGGCGCCGTCGTGATCGGCTTCGACATCATCTTCGCCGAGCCGGACCGGCTGTCGCCCGACGTCGCGGCGAACCAGTTCCAGGGGCTGGACGACGCCACGCGCGAGCGTCTGCGTTCGGCGCCCAACAACGACCAGATCCTGGCGCAGGCGTTCGGCCGGACCCGGGTGGTGCTCGGCGAATCCGGGCTGCCGACCGCCTCCCACCAGCCGCCGTCGACGCGCGCGGCGCAGGGCGTGGCCGTGCTCGGCACCGACCCGACGCCGCATCTGTTCGAATTTCCGGGCCTGTTGCGCAACATTCCCGTGCTAGAGAACGCCGCCGCCGGTCTCGGCCTGATCTCGATTCGCCCCGAACGCGACGGCATCATTCGCCGCGTGGCGATGGTGATGCGCGCCGCCGGCGAACCGCGGCCGTCGCTGTCGACCGAGATCCTGCGGGTGGCGACCAAATCGGAATCGCTGCTGATCAAGGCCGACGAACTGGGCGTCAACAGCATCAAGCTGCGCGGCTTCGAAATTCCGACCGACCGCAACGGCCAGGTCTGGGTGCATTTCTCCCACCACGATCCGGCGCGGTTCGTGTCGGCCGTCGACGTGCTGGAAGGGCGGGTCCCCGCCGACCGCATCGCCGGCCACCTGGTGCTGATCGGCACCTCCGCGGTCGGATTGCTCGACACCAAGACCACCCCGGTCGATCCGGTGGTGCCCGGCGTGGAGGTGCACGCGCAAATTCTCGAAACCGTGCTGGGCCGCTCGATGCTGTCGCAGCCCAGTTTCGCCACGGCGGCCGAGCTGCTGGCCGCGCTGTTGATCGGCGGCGCCATCATCTGGCTGGTGCCGGTGTTCGGGCCGCTGGTCATCCTGCTGCTCGGCGCGGTGATCGCGGCGGTGATCGCCGGCGGGTCCTGGTACCTGTTCACCGAACAACGGCACCTGATCGATCCGACCTTTCCGCTGGTGTCGAGTTTCTTCGTCTATATCGTCCTGGTATTCACCAACTACATCAGCGAGCAGGCGCAGCGCCGCAGGATCCGCTCGGCGTTCGGTCAATATCTCTCTCCGGCGCTGGTCGAGCGGCTGGCCAAGTCCCCCGACGAGCTGGTGCTGGGCGGCGAAGTGCGCTCCCTGACCGTCATGTTCAGCGACGTGCGCGGCTTCACCACCCTGTCGGAGACCTACAAGAACGACCCGCAGGGCCTGATCTCGCTGATGAACCGGCTGCTGACGCCGCTCACCAACGCGATCGTCAACCGCCAGGGCACCATCGACAAATACATGGGCGACGCGATCATGGCGTTCTGGAACGCGCCGCTCGACGACCCGAGCCACGAAACCAACGCCTGCACCGCCGCGCTCGACATGATGGAAAAGATGCGGGAGCTCAATGTCGTGCGGCGCGCGGAGGCGGAGCAAAGCGGGGTTCCGTTCGTGCCGATCAATATCGGGATCGGGCTCAACACCGGAAATTGCGTCGTCGGCAACATGGGGTCGGACCTGCGCTTCGACTATTCGGCGCTCGGCGACAGCGTCAACCTGGCCTCGCGGCTGGAAGGCCAGTCGAAGACCTATGGCGTGCCGATCGTGCTGGGATCGAACACGGCGCAGGCGGTCAAGGACAGGTTCGCCGTGATCGAGATCGACTTCATTCGCGTCAAGGGCAAGAATGAACCGGAAATCGTCTATGCGGCGTTCGGTCGCGAGGATCTGTTGCATTCGCCGCAATTCCAGGCGCTGCGCGACCTCAATATCGCGCTGCTGGCCCACTACCGCAGCCGCGATTGGGACAAGGCTTCGGAGACGATCGGCAGGATCCGTGCGGCCGACGCCGAAAAGCGCTTGGCGGAATGCTGCAACATCTATGAGACGCGCATCGCCGCCTTCCGCGAGGAGCCGCCCGCCGCGGACTGGGATGGCGTCTTCACCCTGACCACGAAATAGCGCACGAGGGGTTTGCGCTCCAGATCATGATGAGTTGAGGCCTTCCGACATCGCGTATGGCCGCTTTTTTTCGTCATGGCCGGGCTTGTCCCGGCCATCCACGCTTTCTTCGCTTCAGCGAGAGCCCTAAAGCGTGGATGCGCGGATGGCGCGGCATGGGCCGGATGCCACCCTGACACTTCAAGGTTGAATCGTTCCGGCGCCTCGCCCTAAGCTCCAAGGCAGTTTCACCGCTTTGGCATCTTCGTCCATGTCCTATTGGGTCTAAATCCTTGCGAGCGAACGGAACGGCACGCTCTATGTCGGCGTCACCAACGACATTGTTCGTCGGGTCTACGAGCATCGCGAAGGGCTTGTGGATGGTTTCACACGCCGCCATTCGGTCAAGACGCTGGTCTACTGCGAGGCCCATGACAGCGCGGCTGCGGCCATCCAGCGTGAGAAGAACATCAAGCATTGGCCGCGGAGCTGGAAGATCGATCTGATCGTGGGGGACAACCCTGGCTGGCATGATCTCTATGACGGGATCGTAAGCTGACGCCGGTTCGGGAAAGCGTGGATGCGCGGGTCAAGCCCGCGCATGACGCAGTGAATGGCGCAGCGCCTCTGCAAATTCATCGTCATTGCCGGGCTTGACCCGGCAATCCACGCTTTGCAACGAGGCGAGGCCCTA
>JBKQQE010000398.1:0-3265 GCA_052326245.1 Xanthobacteraceae bacterium
GATCTCAGCGACATTCCCTTGCAGACCCTCGAACCGAAAATGAATGCGGTCGTCTACCGCACCTCCTGCGATGCCTGGGAGCCGCTGCAGGCGGAGGATCTCTACAATCCCGGCGTCTATCTCGGCATGAAGGTCAATCCGCACCAGCGCGTGGCCATCTTCGTCACCCGCTCCGAGGAACAGGCGGGGTGGACGACGGCGCAGCATGCAACCAACGTCATCTGGGACCTGCACATGATGCACTGGGATCCCGCCAAGGGGCTCCTCTACATCAGCAGTTCGGCGAAAGGCCCCTATGACCGGCTGGCCAAGACTGTTTGCGGCGACACCGCGCGCCGCGTCGAGGGCGAGGAAGTGTTCCGCAGCCTGCACGGCTTCAACCGCCTTATTCTGCGCAATCTCGGCCTGACCCATCATCAGGGCCGCGGCGTCCGTTATTCCATGTATATGGGCGTCGATGTCGCCGACGGACTGGATACTGCCAAGTCCCAGTCCCGGATCAAGAACAATGTCTTCGCGACCGGCTTCCTCGATGGCGTCCCCGCCTCGCGGGGCTGCTCGGCCAAGGGCAAGTTCTGGTCGATCTCCCCGGTTCGTGATCTCACCGACTGGGTCGAATGGTGCGCGGACATAGGGCAGGCGGTGAATGATCCCGGCATCACAACAGACGGCGTCTTCAAGAGCGCAATGCGGCCGCGCCAGGTCAGCGAGCGGCCATCCGTTCCGCCGGTCGCGATCCATTGGCCCGAATCGCTGCTGACGCAAATCGAGGATCGGGTCGACATCAGCTTTGGCGACCAGCCCGTGCTGTTCACCGAATGCGACATTGATCTCCTCGATCACGAGCGTACCGGGCCGCTCCGGTTCGCGGTGCGCAGCGACGCGCATGTCGCCGAGTTCGAAATCGCATTCGGTGAAGGCGGCGCGCGCTATCCGCAGCGGTCAGGTCCCAAGACCAGCATCAAGATCGGCGGCAAGATGAAGACCTTGTCTGAGTCCTTCGGAGACGACTCGCCGCAAATCGATTTCGGCGATGGCTCGCTCCTGATCTACAGCCATCTCTACGCCTTGCCGGAAGGCGTTACCGTCGAGCCCTATCCCGCAGATCGGGTCGAGATCTGGGACTGGTCGAAGACCAACATCCGAACCGAATCCCAACGGGCCGAAAAGCGCGCCGATTCCGTCCAACGGCAGGTCATCGACGCCTTGCTCGCCGACGGGGAGTCCTACGATCTGATCTTCGATGACGACGGAGCCGGGGAGATCGCTGACGTGGTCTCGCTTCGCGTCACCGAGGGCCTTGTGCAGGTCACGCTTCATCACTGCAAATATTCAAGCGCTGCGACGCCCGGCGCTCGCGTCAAAGATCTTTACGAGGTCTGTGGGCAGGCTCAGAAATCGGCTCGCTGGCGCGACCGTCCCAGCCGCATGTTCACGCATATGCTGAAGCGCGAGAAGCTGCGTCTCGACAAGGGCCAAAGCTCCCGCTTCGAGCAAGGCACGGCGGCGTTCCTCAAGAAGCTGAAAGCAAGCTGGCAAGACTATCGTTACGAGTTCGATGTCCGTATCGTACAGCCGGGTTTGTCTCGGGCAGCCATCACAGAGGAAGGGCTCCATCTGTTGGCTGGGGTCGAGACATATCTGCTGGAGACCCGAGCGATGAAATTGCGGGTCATTGGCAGCGCATAGTCAAGCTATGCGCGTGATCGGCGCGCGGCCTTGAATGGATCGAGCAGCGTCACCCCGCGTCCATCGAAGTCCTTGACGTTGCGGGTGACGACGACCAGGCCATGCACGCGCGCGGTCGCGGCAAGGCCTGCATCATCAACATGCTTGTCGCTCTCACCCCGTGCTTCGCCCCAGGCTGCGGCAACAAGCCGGTTGATCGGTAGAATCCGCCCCTCGAAAGCATCGAAGATCGCTGAGACAGCGGCGTCCAGCACCGCCGCCGTCTCGGGTTTCGTCTTCCTCAGCTTAGCGACGCCTTTGGCGATTTCGCGCACCGTAAGCGCGCTAATCGCAAGATCGGCGTCATCGACGCTCTTGAGCCAGGCGGCGACATTGTTGTGCGGTGATGTCTTGCCAAGTTCGCGCAGGACGTTCGTGTCGAGAAGATATTTCATCCGCGCGGGCTGGTATCAGGCATCGTCGAGCGCTTCCAGCCCGGCGCCCTGCAAGGCCCGCTTGATGCTAGTGCGCGGATAGGGCCGGCCCGCCTTGGGATAGGCATCTGCATAAGCCTGGGCCGTCTCGATCTCCTTGCGGGACAGCGAGGGATAGTCCTCCAGAATCTGCTCGATCGACGCACCGCCATCGAGCAGTGCGGCGATCCGATAGACTTCAATCTCCGTCCCTTTCAGTAGAGGCTCGCTATCGGCCCGAAACGCGACATTCTCGGCAAGCGCCGTGAGATCCGTCGTGCGCCGTTCGACTTCCTCCACCAGATCGCCAATCGAAATCCGGAATCGGCCGAACCGGACTTCTTCGCGGCGGTCGATCGGGGTCTGCTGAAGCGCCTCGTAGAATTCCGTCCGTGCCTTGGGCGTGAGTTCGTCGCGCAGCGCGCGCACGGCATAGAGATAGAAGAGATCGCTCCACCCGATCGCCCGCACGGATGCGCCCGCCCGTCGTAGCAGCACCGGACGGACAGGGCCGGCGTCCAGGGCCTTCTTCACGGCGCGGACGGGCTCGCGCAGGACGAACGCGGCTTCGGCTGCGGAGAATTGGGCAATATGGGCCATTCCCACCTCCTAATATGACCCCTAAAATAGGGTCGCATTATCTTGCCGTCAAGGAAGCTCTGCCGCCTGCGTGCAAAGCCGGAAAAGTGCGGACTAGGATTTCCCGAGCGGTTTCCGTTGGATTCGCGATTTGCGACCACGCGACGCCGCAAGATGCTGACAGGCATCATCATCGATATAAGCACCTCGGTAAACAAAGGCACCTCGAAGAGTGCTTTTTATCCGCTTGAAATCTCTAAGAGATTTTGGAGCGGGCGAAGGGATTCGAACCCTCGACCCCAACCTTGGCAAGATTTGCGTGCCCGACTCGATTCGGACGTGTAGTTTCCTTCCTCCGAGGCAGTTCGAGCTGGTGTTGGTGAGTTTTTGGTGAGTTTCAATTTTGAAGGAAAAAGGCGCAACGCATAAATCTTTGATTTATTGGCGCACCCGAAGGGATTCGAACCCCTGGCCTCTGCCTTCGGAGAGCGGGTGCCAACGTTCTTAACTGGCGTTTCGCCGGTGTGTCTGGTTGTCACAATCAG
>JBKQQE010000399.1:0-6149 GCA_052326245.1 Xanthobacteraceae bacterium
GCTTGACGATGTAGTTGTTGACCCCGGCCTTCTTGGCTGCGATCACGTTCTCGGTCTTGGATTCCGCGGTGATCATGATGAAGGGCGTCATCGCCAGATTGGGATCGGCGCGAACTTCCTTGAGCAGGTCGTAGCCCGTCATCGGCTCCATGTTCCAGTCGGAGATCACGAGACCATATTTCTTGCCGCGCATCTTGTTGAGCGCCGCCGAACCGTCGCTGGCGTCATCGATATTCTCAAATCCAAGCTGCTTCAGCAGGTTGCGGATGATGCGGATCATGGTGCTGTAGTCATCCACCACCAGAACCGACATCGACAAATCCATGGCCATCGCTCGTTGCTCCCTGTCGCCGTCTTGGCGCCCCACTTGAAATGCACGGCAGAATGGCGCTGCCGCGCCGGCACCCGCGCCGCGACAGCCTCGATTTCCCCAGCCGCCTGGCGCGTCTCAATACCTACCATCAGGCCTTAAACAGCACGTTAATCAGGCGCCAAATGCCGCCGCCGCCACGGGCGGTGGCAGCTTCGGCTTGACTTCCGGGGCGCGCCAGCCTCACCGTCGTCGACCATGAGCCTTGAGAATCCGTCACAAATCCCGATGCCGCCCGCTTTCTCCGTGATTCGCGACAGCACTCCCCGAAGCGCCATGCCGCCCGGGTCCGTGGTCGCGCTGGGCAATTTCGACGGCGTGCATCTCGGCCACCGCGCGGTGATCGCCGCCGCGATCGAGATGGGGCGCCGCCACGGCCATCCGGCCTATGCGGTGACCTTCGAGCCGCACCCGCGCAGCTTCTTCAGCCCCAACACCCCGCAGTTCAAGCTCACGGAACTGCCGGACAAATTGCGGCTATTGGCGGCGACCGGGCTCGCCGGCGCGGTGGTGATGTCATTCGACGCCCGGCGCGCCGCGACGCCGGCGATGGATTTCATTAACCATGATTTGATCGGCCGGCTCGGGATCAGCGGAATTTCCGTCGGCTTCGACTTTCACTTCGGCAAGGGGCGGTCCGGCTCGCCCGACCTGCTCAAGCGCGAGGCGCCGCGGCTCGGGCTCGAGGTCCATATCCTGTCCCATATCGACGTCGAGGGCCGTGCGGTGTCGTCCACCGCGATCCGCAACGCGCTGGGCCAGGGCGAGATCGACGAGGCCACCGCCCTGCTCGGCTACCCCTGGTTCATTTCCGGCGAGGTCATCCACGGCGAAAAGCGCGGCCGCGACCTCGGCTACCCGACGGCCAATATCCGGCTCGATCCGGCCTGCGGGCTGCGTCACGGCATCTATGCGGTGCGGGTCGGGCGCGGCGACGCGCGATTCGAGGGCGTCGCGAGCTTCGGCACCCGCCCGACTTTCGACAACGGCGCGCCGCTGCTGGAGGTGTTTCTGTTCGACTTCAAGGACGACCTCTATGGCACCCGGCTCGACATCGCCTTCATCGCATTTCTCCGCGAGGAGATGAAATTCGACGGCGTCGATGCGCTGATCCGGCAGATGGGCGACGACAGCGCGCGGGCCCGCGCGGCGCTCGCCGCAGCCCCCGAGGCCTTCCCGAGGCTCGGAATTGTCGCGGAATGAGGCCTTTCCGACCCTGCCGTCGTTTGCTAATGAGCAGCCATGGTGGCGCAGCGCAAAATAGGCAGCGGGATTAGCCGCCCGGCTTCCGCCTGAAAGGCGCAAGACCGGGATCGCCGTCCTTCGTCCAGCTCACGCTGATCGTCTCCACATTGTGCTGCCACATGCGCGCCGCACCGCCGAGTTCCGCACCATGACCGATACCACCAAGCCCTCCGACGCCCCGGCTGCCGCGGGCCATGACTATTCGAAGACGCTGTATTTGCCGCAGACCGAGTTTCCCATGCGCGCGGGACTGCCGCAGCGCGAGCCGGAGATCCTCAAGCGCTGGAACGAGATCGACCTGTACCGGCAATTGCGCCAGACCGCGCAGGGGCGCGCCAAATTCGTGCTGCATGACGGCCCGCCCTATGCCAACGGCCATATTCATATCGGCCACGCGCTCAACAAGATCCTCAAGGACCTGGTGACCAAGAGCCAGCAGATGCTCGGCTTCGATTCCAATTACGTGCCGGGCTGGGACTGCCATGGGCTGCCGATCGAATGGAAGATCGAGGAGGAGAACTACCGCTCCAAGGGCAAACAGAAGCCCGACCTGAAGAATTCCGCCGCGATGATCGCGTTCCGCCGCGAGTGCCGCGCCTATGCCGGGCGTTGGCTCGACGTCCAGCGCGAGGAATTCAAGCGGCTCGGCGTGGTCGGCGACTGGGCCCATCCCTACACCACCATGAGCTTCGCCGCCGAGGCGCAGATCGCGCGCGAGGTGATGAAATTCGCCGCCAACGGCACGCTCTATCGCGGCTCCAAGCCGGTGATGTGGAGCGTGGTGGAAAAGACCGCACTGGCGGAAGCCGAGGTCGAATACGAGGACCACACCTCCGATACGGTGTGGGTCAAGTTCCCGGTCGCCCAGATCGAGGTCGGATCGGGCAAGGAGGCCTCCGCCGTCGTGGTCGCGGCGGCGAGCGGCGCCTCGGTGGTGATCTGGACCACGACGCCGTGGACGCTGCCGGGCAACCGCGCCATCAGCTTCTCGTCGAAGATCGCCTACGGCCTCTACCGTGTCACCGACGCGCCGGCCGACAACTGGGCGAAGGCCGGCGACCTTCTGATCCTCGCCGACACGCTGGCGGAAGCCGTGTTCAAGCAGGCCCGCGTCACGCAGTACGAGAAGGTCGGCACGATGCCGGCCGCGGTGCTCGCCGGCATCGAATGCGCGCACCCGCTCGCCGGTCATGACGGCGGCTACAGCTTCCGGGTGCCCTTGCTCGACGGCGAGCATGTGTCCGACGACACCGGCACCGGCTTCGTGCACACCGCCCCCGGTCACGGCCGCGAGGACTTCGAAATCTGGACAGCGAACGCGCGCGCACTCGAGGCGCGCGGCATCAGTTCGGCGATCCCCTATACCGTCGACGAGAACGGCGCGCTGACCGAGCAGGCCCCTGGCTTCACCGGCCGGCGCGTCATCACCGACAAGGGCGAGAAGGGCGACGCCAACGAGGCGGTGATCAAGGCGCTCTCCGAGCGCGGCATGCTGCTGGCGCGCTCGCGGCTGAAGCACCAGTATCCGCACTCCTGGCGTTCGAAGAAGCCGGTGATCTTCCGCAACACGCCGCAATGGTTCATCGCCATGGACCGCGATATCGTCGACAACGGCACTGCCCGCCCCGGCGACACGCTGCGCGCCCGCGCGCTAAAGGCGATTTCAGCGACGCGCTGGGTGCCGCCGCAGGGCGAACGGCGCATCACCGGCATGATTGAGGGGCGTCCCGACTGGGTGGTGTCGCGGCAGCGCGCCTGGGGCGTACCGATCACGGTGTTCGTGCGCGAGAAGGGCGACGGCAGCGTCGACATCCTGCACGACGAGGCGGTCAACCTGCGCATCACCGAGGCCTTCATGCAGGAAGGCGCCGACGCCTGGTACGCGGAAGGCGCACGCGAACGATTCCTCGGGGCACGCGCCAGCGAAGGCTGGCACAAAGTCGACGACATTCTCGATGTCTGGTTCGATTCCGGATCGACCCACGCCTTCGTGCTGGAGGATGCGCAGAATTTTCCCAGCCTCGCCGGGATCAGGCGCAAGATCGACGGCGGCGACGACACCGTGATGTATCTCGAAGGGTCGGACCAGCATCGCGGCTGGTTCCATTCGTCGCTGCTGGAAAGCTGCGGCACCCGCGGCCGTGCGCCCTACGACGTGGTGCTGACCCACGGCTTCACGCTCGACGAGCAGGGCCGCAAGATGTCGAAATCGCTCGGCAACACCGTCGAGCCGCAGAAGGTCATCGCGCAATCGGGCGCCGATATCCTGCGGCTGTGGGTCGCCGGCGCCGACACCGCCGACGACCAGCGCATCGGACCGGAAATCCTCAAGAACACCATCGAGACCTACCGCAAGCTGCGCAACACCGTCCGCTGGATGCTCGGCACGCTGCATCACTTCAAGCCCACCGACGCCGTCGCGTTCGCCGACATGCCCGAGCTGGAACGGCTGATGCTGCATCGGCTCGCCGAGCTCGACGGCGTGGTGCGCCAGGCCTATGCCGATTTCGACTACAAGACCGTGGTCGCGGGCCTCTCCGCCTTCATGAACACGGAACTCTCGGCGTTCTATTTCGATGTCCGCAAGGACACGCTGTACTGCGACCCGCCGTCGTCGCTGACCCGCAAGGCCGCGCTGACCACCATCGACATCCTGTGCGACGCCATCCTGAAGTGGCTGGCGCCGATCCTGTCGTTCACCTGCGAGGAAGCCTGGCTGATGTACCGCGCCGACGCCGCGCCGTCGGTCCATCTCACCACCTTCCGCGACGATCTCGCCGCGTTTGCCGACGCCGCGCTGGCGCAAAGGTGGGACACCATCCGCGCGGTCCGGCGCGTCATCACCGGCGCACTGGAGCTGGAGCGCGCGGCCAAGCGCATCGGTTCTTCGCTGGAAGCCTCGCCGCTGGTCTACGTTTCCGACCAGGCGGTGTTCGCCACCCTCGCGGACGTCGACCTCGCCGAGATCGGCATCACCTCGAATGCGATGCTGAGCAATGCCGATGCGCCGGCGCAGGCGTTCACGCTGAACGACGTGCCGGGCGTGGCCGTCGTCATCGAACGCGCGGCCGGCACCAAATGCGCCCGCTCGTGGAAGATCCTCCCCACCGTGGGCAGCGATCCGGACTATCCCGACGTGTCGCCGCGCGACGCCCAGGCGCTGCGCGAATGGAAGGCGCTGGGTCATGCGCTCTCGTAGCGGTTGGACGCGGTGATGAGGCCCGCGCTTCGCATCGGGGTCGGCGCGGCGCTGGCCGCGCTGGTGCTCGACCAGGTCGCGAAGCTGTGGCTCATCCACGGCTTCGATCTGGCGCGGCGCGGCAGCGTGGCGGTCACGCCGTTTTTCGACCTGGTGCTCGCCTGGAATACGGGGATCAGCTACGGCTGGTTCCAGAATGAGGGTGCGTTTGGCCAGGCCATCCTGGTCGGCGTCAAGGCAGTGGCGGTCGTCGTCATGGCGTTCTGGATGGCGCGGTCGCAGACCATCCTCGCGACCGCCAGTCTCGGGCTGATCATCGGCGGCGCCATCGGCAACGCGATCGATCGCCTGACTTACGGCGCGGTGGTCGACTACGCGCTGTTTCACGTTCAGATCGGGGAGCGGACCTTCAACTGGTATGTGTTTAACCTTGCGGACGTGGCCATCGTTGCCGGTGTGCTGGGGCTGCTATATGACTCTTTCCTGGGATCCCGGCCCGCCGTAAAAGCGCCCTGATCCGGGCCGATACCGCCCAGGCGGCTTCCCCGCTGGCCGACAACCGTTGCAACGCCTTGATCGGACTGACGATAATCACGATGCGCAGATTCGAGCCCACGACTTGCGAGCACAGGGCCTGGCCCCTGCAGTGGTCGCGCGGCCTCTTCCTCGCGGCCTGCGTCGTCGGTGTGGTCAGTGTCGCCGGCACGGCGCGGGCCCAGGACACCAGCGAACTCCCCGACCGCTTCATGCGCGCCTTCAGTCTCGACAAGATCGGCGACCTGACCGGCCTCAGAAAAAAAGAGCAAGAAGACAAGGCCGGCATCGACTACCGCGAGCGCTCGCCGCTGGTGGTGCCGCGCAGCCGGGACCTGCCACCGCCGGAAGCCGGGGATACCGGGGCGAAAGTTGCCAATTGGCCGAAAGATCAGGCCGGATCCCGCAAGACCACGAGCCGCTCCCCGGCGGCCCCGCAGCAGCCGGGCACCTCGGACCTCCCGGATCGAGGCGGCGGGATGAGCTTCAATGCCAGCGACTGGACGTTGCAGAACATTTTCGGAAAGAAGAAGCCCGAGAGCAAGGAGTTCCGGGCTGAACCGGACCGCGAAACCCTGACCATGCCTCCCGCCGGCTATCAGACGCCATCGCCTGACTTTGCCTACGGCACCGGCGGGGATCCCAGCCAGCGGATCAACAATCCGATTGCACCGCCTGACGTCGCCGGGAAATAAGCCTCGCGCATGGGCCTTGGGATCACACACAACGTCACGGACCGCCAGCTCAAACGCGATACCCGTAGCGGCGACAGCCGCCCGCAACGCCTGGCCCGCCCCCGCA
>JBKQQE010000400.1:0-3201 GCA_052326245.1 Xanthobacteraceae bacterium
GCCTCTGGCGACTCCGGCCACGCGAAATCATCAAGCTTGCGGGTTGGCGGGCCGAACAGGAAGTTGCTCCCACTTGTCGACCCAACCTCCCTCTTGAGCACCTGGAAACTGCGGCCGTCGTGAACAATAATCCACACCACCGCAAAAACCGCGGTCCTGCTCAGCAATGGACCGCCACTGTTGACGATGCCGACACCGCTGATGTCCTGATTTCCGATATACCGACTGATCGCTCTTGTCACGACGACGTATCGCTCGCAATGCGCCTGCGCGGCGACCTGTTCGACCAAGGCTGCCGATTTCTCGTCGGTGTCGCCGAACAGAGGGATCCCCGGACGATAGGAATCGAACGCGCCTTTGGCGTGAGCGATCCTGTGCACGGCCACGCCCGGCCCGGCGGCGGCGCGCACGCGCTCGACGACGAGATCGTCGAGCCCCCAATTGTCGATCGGAATTTGATTGGACTCGTTGCCGAAAATCGTGATTCCGATCTTTCTCACCGCGAAATGGTCGCCGATGAGAGGGATGACGCCGATGCAAGGCCCGCTGGTCGGTGGTGTTGCCGGTCGTGATGCGGACACCCCCTTCGGGGGCGTGGGCTTCTTGACGGCGGGCTTCGCCGCGACGGCGGCGGGTGGCTGGACAGGCTGCGCTTGTGCCGAAACCGTAACGCTGAATGCGAGTAAAGCGGCAGCTGCAATGCGGAGCATGTGGACCCGGATGAAGGGAGCGGCGCGACAGTCTGCGTCGCCAGCATGGGACGAGTCGCTGAATCGACGCAGTACGATTGTTTAGATGATGGAGGGTGTATTTGCAAGGGAACGCAACTGCCGGATGCGCAGGCCTCGCCCGCATCGCCGACGCCTGCTGTCCGGCCCTGCGCGTCCCGTTACTTCGGCGGCGTGTCGTAGAGCGGCTTGCCCTTGTCGACGATGTGCACCGTCAACAGCTTGAGCGACTTGTCGCCGACCACCTTGAAGCCGGCATGCGGGACGTCGCGGGCGTTGACGATGGCCCGGCCGGTCGGAAACGTCAGCTGCTTGCCGTCGGGGAATTCGACCGTCGCGCCCTCGAGCACATAGGCCGCCTCTTCGCCGTGATGGATGTGGCGGGGCAGGGTCTCGCCCGGCTTGATCTCGGAGGTGCTGGTGATGATTTCCATCTCGGTGCCGGTGAGATTGGCCCGGCTGAGTTCCTGGCGCGGGGGATAGGTTTGCGCCTGCGCCGCGCAGACCAGCGCGGCGGCCAGGATCGCTCCCGAAATCCATTTCAGGGAATTCAGCATCGGTCCTCCGCTGTTGGTCTTGTTGGGCGAACAAGCGCCATGTTGGCAAGCTTCAACGCGGCGCGCAACTGGTGACGGAGCGGTTCAACAATCCGTTCGCGGGTGAGGTAGTCGGGGAAGGGCAGCGTGAGCAGCCGTCGGCGTGCACGGATGGAATTGCGGTCCTGGCCTGCATCCCGGGGCGGCGTGTTTCGCCGGCGGTTGCGCCAGATCAAACACACCCGATTTCTGATGGAATAGATTTTTTCCATGCCGAACGGCTTCGTCTGGCTAGAGGTGATGCCGCTGCGGTTGCGGGGCCTCGGACTCCTAGGCACTCCAGAGACCCCGCCGTTCTCAGTGGGGCCGCCCGGGCGGCGGCCTCATTTTTTTGAGCCGTGCCGCACGGTCGGCACCTGTTGCTGGCCTTCGATTCGCGCTCAACGCGCCGTCGCGCGCGGGTACAAGGTCCACGCGGGTGACGCTGCAGGCCGGCATCAGGTGACGGACCGCGCGCCCGATAATGTCGTTATGATTGTGATTGGCTTTGCCTCGTGGCAACGGCTTGGGGATTCGCCGGCGGGTGACGGGGATTGGGTTGATGTCGCCCGCGCGCTGGATCGGCGACGACTTAGGCCGACTACCTGGGCGTCGCCCCGATTGCCGACAGCCACCTGTCTTCACATCGCGCCACACAAGCCCTGAATCTCTTGCCCGTGCCTGTCTCGTTCGAACTGTACGTGACCTCGCACGAGCGGTAGCACTTTTCCCACCGCATTTGGTGGGTCGTCGGCGAGGTTTCGGCGACCGCTGCTGTCGAAGCAACCACACCAGCGACAAGAAGCGCAGAAGTCCAATAGGCGCGCTGTTTCATGGGAACGTCCCCGAAATTTTCCAAAGAACAATTGGTCTATCAGCTGCCAAAACGGCCGCCGCGCATTGATTTTGATCAACAGAGAGTCGCGGTTGTCGCAAACGCCCCGAGACGCTGAACCGAAGGGTGCGAAGCCTTCGCTATCGTTGCCGCTGCGACGGCTCTCATCGTAGCGTGATCGTTCGCGCCTGATCACGAGCGGCGACCTCGGTTGGACCGGCGTGCCGAAACGGATCCCTCTGAACATGTTTCAGCTGAAACACGCGACCCAGCGAAGGACGAAATTTGAGGGTTCTGGAGCCCTTGGTACACAGGCTCTCAATTGAAAGTCGGGGCGGCTTGACCAATACGTCGCGGTCGGCCCCGCTTCTGGTTCTTCAATGCCACCATCGCGCGTCTCGCTCCCAGAGACTATTGGCAAGAGAAATGCGACTCGCTTGTCTTGGCGCACTGAGTGGCCTGAACATCCTGCAAGAAGACGCCACAGTGTGTATAACAACAGATCAAGCGTTTCATCCCATTTGGCAGGTCCACCAAGTTCGCACAGCTGCCGTTCGATCCGAACGCGTTGCCAGTACTCATACTCCCGTTGTCTTTCCAGGCACCAATAGTCTTTTGTACGGGCACGCAAGTAATGCTGTTGGCCGCCGGACAATTGTACTCCACGGCCTCCGCACCCCGCGCCGAGGCCAATAGCGTCAGGATGCACGCGAACGCAACAAAATGACTTCTGCTCATAGCCGTGTCCTCGTCGCGGTTGCCCGCCCCTGCATAGCAAACCTGGTGGTTGCTAACAATATTCGCCAAAGGCAGCGCTACAGCGGGGTGCCAAGACTGCGGCTGCAACTGATGACCGTCATCGCAAGGTCAGCGATCATGGTGATCGAGATGATCGGCGCGGCTGACGCTCTGGCTCGTTACCTTTCGGGCCCGCCTTCGGGCGGCCCTTCGGTAACGGATCGGGTGCACCCGTGGGGTAGATATAGATAGTAGTAGGGGTTTCCCCACCTTGGCTGTAGTGGGGGTTTTCCCACTGGGAAAATGTTTTTTCGGTGGGGGTTTT
>JBKQQE010000401.1:0-2812 GCA_052326245.1 Xanthobacteraceae bacterium
GATTGGATGCGGTGGGCGACGAGGCCGAGCGCGAACGGGCAGCGCGTCTCGCCGTGGGCGCCGACACCGGGCCGCTGTTGCGCACGCTGCTCAGGTTGCGCCACGACCTGGTGATGATCGGCAGAGCGGCCATCGGGCCGCTGCCCGAGGCGATCGGGAAGCGGCTGCAATCGCCGCTGGTGCGTGTCGGCGCGGCCTTCGCCGATTACTTGCGCACCAGTGCCGCCGCGCTGCTGGCGGGTCGGGGTCCGCCGCCGCTCACCGCCGTGGAATCGGCGCTTGAGGCCTATGCCGCCGAGATCACGGCGCTGCGTCGCGAGGGTTTCACGCGAAGCCTTCCCAGCGACGCGGCAGAACGCGTCTTCGCCCTTGGATTTGCATTTGAGCAGATGTGCAGCAACTGCAAAGATCTGCAACGGTGCGTGGCCGAATGGGCTGAGCCGTCTCAGCAAGCGGGGCGCAACAACAAGTCGGCCTGATTGATTGCGGCTTGGCACCGCCTCGATCACAAGGTCGGTGATATCGGACGTGCCAGTGGCCGGACTGCGCCCTGCGCGACGGCGAAGCGCAACGAAGCGGGTCACACGTTCCGACATCGATTGTGTCTTGCGTTGACATAAATCAAAGGCCGGTCCTCGCGGCGCGGTTAGCTACGGCTTTGACGGCTGCAGGAGGAGGAACAGCGATGAGTTATTCTCAGCTTTCCGACGAGCAGGTTCTGGAAGTGCTTGCTAAAAGTCATGAGGCTATTGTCAACATTCTAAGATACCAAAGCTTTCTCGCCAGCGGTTCCGGACTGCCAAAAAACGACGCCGCGCTGAACCAGCTGATTGGCGCAAACACGAAATGGCTCGAGAAAACCCGGGCTGAGATCAAGGCGATCGAGAGCGAGCTGTCTCGTCGGGAGAATCCGCCCCTGAAGCGACGGCGCGTCTAGGCTGTGGGAAATCGGAGTGTCGCAGGCGCCAATGCATCACGGCCGTGGCACGGATGGCGCGGCGCGCATAATCCCGGACTGCGCTTCCACCGCTAGCCGTTTTCGCCGCGCCCCGGCCGCACCGCAGCGGACCGTCCTCCTTGCGCACAATCGATCGGCCGCCGGCGAACTTCATCGCCGCCATGGCGTTGCTCTGGTACAGTAGCGTAACCGTAGCCATGCCGGATGGCGCAGCATGAGCAGGGCCGAGACGACCAACTGGCGGACTGCGCTCTTCGGCACACGCGCGCCGGGCTGGTCGATCCTTATCCGCCTTCTCGTCGGCCTGGTGGTGTTTTTTCCCGAAGGGATTCAGAAACTGGCCTTTCCGGATATCCTGGGGGCTGGGCGTTTCGCCAATATCGGCATTCCCTATCCGAATCTGATGGGGCCCTTGGTCGGCGTGGTCGAGACGATCTGCGGCGCGCTGATCATTCTCGGCCTCTTCACCAGGCTCGCATCGATCCCGCTGATCGTCATCATGATCGTGGCGATCATCTCCACCAAGGTGCCGATCTTGTTGGGCCAGGAGGTCTGGATTTTTCATTTGCCGAAGCTGCCGCGCTACGGCTTCTGGAGCATGTTGCACGAGGCCCGCGCCGACTTCGACATGCTGCTGGGCTCGCTCTATCTGCTGATCGCGGGCGGCGGCGCTTGGTCCTTGGACGCCATGCTGGCTGGCAAAACGGGGGCGGTCATATCATCGGAAGGATGAAATCATGACGCTCGATCGACGTTCATTGCTTAAGCACGCCACAATGCTTCCCATCGTGAGCGCGGTACCCCGCCTCGCGCGCGCCGACGACGATCCGCAAACGGAAAAAACGGACTACACGCTGCGCATTGCCCCCATCTCGCTCGAGCTGGCACCGGGCAAAACGATAAAGACCACGGGCTACAACGACAAAGTTCCGGGCCCGGTATTGCGGCTCCGTGAGGGATGGCCCGTCACAATCAACGTCATCAATGACGCGGGCTATCCGGATATCGTCCATTGGCACGGGCTTTACCTGCCTGCCGTCCAAGACGGCGCGACCGAGGAAGGATCGCCGATCATTCCCGTCGGACAATCGCTCGTTTACTCCTTTACCCCGAAGCCGACCGGGACGCGCTGGTATCACAGCCACGCCATGGCGATGACCGACCTCAACCGCAGCACCTATTCGGGCGAGTTCGGGTTTCTCATTATTGAGCCGGCGGCGGGAGAGCCCGGCCGCTACGATCGTGAGGTGTTGCTCGCCGCCCGCCGCTGGGAGGGCGAGTGGGTCAGCATGCAAGACCTGCGCAAGGGGCCGCCGCCGGATAATGGCCTGGAGGTCATGTATCATGCGGCGACGCTCGGCGAACGGATGCTCGGGCACGGCGAACCGATCCGCGTACGGCAGGGCGAGCGCGTCCTATTCCGCCTGCTCAATGCCAGCGCGACCATGGATGTCTCGCTGGCACTGCCGGGCCATCGCTTCACCGTCATCGCACTCGATGGCAATCCCGTGCCAACGCCGGCGACCGTGGATGTGCTGAAACTGGATGTCGCCGAACGCGCGGACGTAATCGTGGAGATGAACAATCCAGGAGTTTGGATATTCGGATCGACCGACGACGAGGACCGCGAGATGGGAATGGGCGTCGTCGTCGAGTATGAAAACCGCAAGGGCGCACCGCAGTGGATGACACCGAAAGCGACATGGGATTATACCGCGTTTGCTCGGAAGACGGCCGCGCCGGCGCCGGACGAGACCATCAGTTTGACGTTCGAAAAAGTTCCGGGCGGCCGCGGCGGCTATAACCGCTGGACCATCAACGGGAAATCATGGCCCGACACCAACCCGCTTTTCA
>JBKQQE010000402.1:0-2671 GCA_052326245.1 Xanthobacteraceae bacterium
GGCGGTCACGATCCAGGGCGACGCCTTCAGATCGCCGAGCTCGACGCCAATCGTCGGCAGAGCGGTGACGACGATGGTCTGGTCCAGCGCCGACAGCAGCATGGCGAGGCACAGGCCCGCCATGACGCGGAACAGTTCGGCCTTTTCGAGGGGAGCGTCGGATTTCATCACGGTGGGGTCCAGCAAGAGCGGCGCCGGGAGCGGCGCGAATTGGCATAGACTAGCCGTGAAAATCTAGCGCGCGTCGCGCGCGAGCGTTCCTACCAAGAATCGTCGCGTAACGACAAGCCGTATCCGATGCAAGCGGCGAGCAGTGTCCACGGCGCCAGCGAGAACCGTAGCGCGGCGACCAACTGGCCATCGCGGGGCGAATACCCGAGCGGCGCCAGCACGCCGATCAGAAGTCCCGCCATCAGCGCCGCGAACCACACGCGGCCGTGACGGAAACTCCTGAAGCGCAGCGCGAGGGCGCCAAATACTCAGATTGGAATGAGCAGCCAGGTGATGACAAAGCCGGTTCGGACAAAATCAATTTTCATAGCGTCGCGCGGAAGCGATGCGGAAAGGAAGAATCCCGCGGTCGACGCCGCGAAATGCGCCACCGCGATGCAGCCGAACAGCCATCCGAGAAACCGTCCGCCCTTGTTGTGGAAGATCGCCGCGCCCGCCGTGACCGCGGCGGCGAAAAGCACGCTCCGGATCGGCGTTATCAGCCAGCGATGGATTCCCGGCGTCGCCGTGACGCCGCTCGCGACGACGCCGCCGACCAGCCCCGACAGCGCGACCTTGACGAACAGCCAATTGTCCCGTGGCGGTGCGACCACCCGAGACGCGCCGCCCGCATCGCGCTGCGACAGGATCGGCGGCGCGACCGGTTCGCCGACCGGCGGCGTCTCGACGGCGCCAGGCTCCGTCAACGCCGTATAGATCGCAAGCGTCAGGGCGAGTTCGTAATCCTGAACGAGGTCGCTGGCGCTGCGGAACACGCGCAAGCGCCCGTCGGGCCGGAACTGGACCAGCAGGATATGATCGATCTGAAGCTGCCGCAGCGACGACACGTACGGAGTCTGTTCGAGCGAGCGAACGATATTGTCCCATCGCTCCTGCCGCCGACGCGCCAGCGCCGAGCCGAGCTTGCGGCCGGGCGGCAGCAGCAGCAGCACCTGGCCGAGCCGGTTGAATCGGATGATGTTCTGCATTTCCCAGTGGATCCAATGGGTCGGGCCGCACAGCATCGCGATCAACCGCGATTCCCTGATCCAGTTCAGCACCGCGGCCTGCCACTGATCGTCCGACAAATGGGCGCGCGCCGCGCCCAGTTGCGGCAGTCCCTCGCCCGGTTCTCCGACCGCCAAGAACGGCCCGAAGTCGTGAAAGCGCACCGCCAACGCCTCTTCCATCCGGAGCGGCTGATCGATCGGCACGCCGGCGACACGCACGCGTTCCTTCAACTTGTACCTGTCGTCCAGGAACGAGCGGAGAAATAGGATCGGCGGCCTCGGATCGCCCTGCCGCGCCTCATCGGCGCTCGGCTGCAACACGCGCCGCGCCCGCGTGAACATCGCATACATCGCGGCGACCACCAGCATGACCGCCGGGCCGAGCAGCGCGCCGCCCAGCCTGAGCGCAAAGATCAGCGGCAGCCCGATCAAGACGATGAGGACGCCGAACACGATGTAAATGGCGGCATGAGTCCGCTTCGACATCCCAGCGGCGCGGCGCGGCGCGGCGTCGGCCTCGGCGCCTGGCCGGAACGTATCCACTGTCTGAATAATTTCACCGAACGTGCGGTCGAAGGCTGGAGGTCGCTGGTCCAACTGTTCGGCCAGGATGAAATCGGTCTTTCGGCCGGTCGTTGAAACCGTCAATCGACGCCGCGCCGTGATGATGAAGTTTATGATAATCGCCGCGAGGGTCGCCACGCCGAGAGCGATGGCGAGCGGGACGCTCACAAGCAAAAGCAGGCCGACGACGAAGACCCAGCCGAATATGATCGGAACGACCAGCAGCGAAGGAATCGAGAAACGGTGCGAAACACTGAACGGTGAAAGGTCTATCTCAATGATTGAAGAAGTGACTTCCGCCATGATGGTGCCTCCCGCACGCCGCCGATTTGGTGGACCGGCAGTTAACTAATCCCCCCACTTTCGAACTCAACCGGGCTAAATAACCGCTAAGCTTGCCGCGACCGCGCCAAAACCGCCAGGAAAACTCCCGCGTCGCGCGGATCGACCCCCTCCAGCGCCGCCCCAACTGAATCGCCGCGAGCAAGCCGCGTCAGCGCATCGTCGCTAACGATCCGCCGCGGCGCCAGTCCGCGCGCCCGCGCCCGCGCCAGCCGCGCCGCGAAGAGTTCGCGCAGCAGACGCTCCCGAGCCACGCTCAACGCGGGTGCGCGCGTCCCGGGCGACGGCGGCGCCCACTCATCCGGCGCGCCGGAAGTCGCCTCCTCCGGTTTAAGATCTTCCAACGCGCCGGCGTCATCCCAAAGCCCCGCGGTCCAGCTCAGCGCGGCGGCTTGCAAGCCCGTCACCAAAGCCTTGGCGCGGCGCGTCGCCGCGAAGATTCCGCGGCAATGGTCGCAGGCGCCGCAGGGGGCGCTTTCCTCGCCGAATTCCGCGAGCAGCGCTTGCACGCGGCAGCCCGGCGCGACGCAAAGCCGCGCCATCGC
>JBKQQE010000403.1:0-13517 GCA_052326245.1 Xanthobacteraceae bacterium
AGTGCGCCCATGCTGGGCGCACCAAAAGAAAGCCGGGCCGGTTGACCCGACCCGGCTTGACGAAGCCGCGCGCGTGGGGGACGGCGCGGCTCGGGGGGTCTCATCTGCGGTACCGCGGCGGCGGCGGTCCAAAGTCGCGCTGCCAGATCGTTCCGCTGTCGAATTGAATAGTCACACCATCGGGCGAATACACCGCGCCTTGGTTCCAGGCATCGATCCAGATCCGGGTCTCCGGCGCAAACCAATCAGGCCAGGCGCGGGACGTCCCGCCGGCCTCGTCGAGCAGATTCAGCTCCGGTCCGTTCTGGGTGATATAGGCGGGACTGCCGACCAGACCCTGGCGGCACATCTGGATGCACCTGTATGTGCCGGTCAGATTGACCGACTGCGCCGATGCTTCGGTTGCAGCCAACGCAGACACCACTGCGAGAGCATATGATATCATTTTCATGACAATCACTTCTCCGTTGTTGACGAAGGGCCGCACTTCTTATTGGTGAAATCTACGCGTCTGCCCGGAATACCCGTTGATCTGCGTCAAGCGCCAAGGAGCCCAGCGACGAAGCGTCCTGTCATGGACCCGGCGCAGGTTTCAGCCGCTGTACGACCATGGCTCTGAGATCCGCCAGATCGCGCACGCCAAACAGCCGCGCGCAGCCCCAGTAGATGCCGAGCCCGACCGCGCTGAGCACGACGGCCCGCGCCGCGACGTCGACGAGTTGCACGCCTGGCAGGACCTGCAGCACGAGCATGCGCACCCCCCAGCCGGCGCCGATCGCAACACCGGCGGCGACGGCCAGTTGCAGCGCGGCCTTGAGCAGGCCGGGCCCGTCGTCGAGCGAGGCCCCCCTCGCCGCGGCCTCCCGCGCGAAACGGCGATGCTGCAGCCAGCCGAGCAGGAAAACGTAGACCAGGATGGCCACGGAGCTCGCGATGGCCAGGCCGATCGCGCCGAGCGATCGGCGCAGCGCGACATAGAGCGGCACCGTCGCGAATGCGACGATGGTGCCGACAATGGTGGGAAGCCACGTGCTGCCCAAGGCGTAGAATCCGCGGCTGATCACCGTTTGCGCCGCCCATCCACCGAGGCCGAGGCAGAGATACGCCAGAACCGTCCCGGTTGCCTGCGCATCGGCGACGCTGAACCGGCTGCTGAACACGCCCCAGATCAGATACGCAAACTCGAATCCGGCCAGCGTCAGGCACACCTGCGCCGCAAACGTCGCGATCAGCATCAAACGCACGGCCCGGCACAACACGCGATAGGCCTCAACCACGCTGCCGTCCGCAACCATACGGCTCAGTGTGGGGTAGGACGCAACCCCGGCCGCCATGCCGAACACGCCGATCGGCACTTTCATCAGCGTGCGGCCGTATTGCAGGTAGGACAGCGCGCCTTCGGCGAGATACGACGCCTGGTTCTTGATGATCCATTCGTCCACCACCACGATGGAAAATCCGATCATGATCGGAAACGACAGCCAGAGGTAGCGCCTCAGATCCGGATGGCCGAGCGACAGGATCGGAAACCAGCGCATGCGGCTGCGAAGACAGCCGTACAGCGGCAGCCCGAACGGCCCCAGCGCCGAGCCCGCCAGCACGCCCCAGGCGAAGCCTTCCGCACCCAGTCCGGTGGAAGCTCCCACCAGGCCGCCGGCGATGATACAAGCCGAATACACCAGCGGCGCCATGGCCGGCAGCGCGTGCCGGTCTCGCGCCTGCAGCGCCGCCGACAGCAACCCGCCGATGACGTGAAAGAACTGCGCCGGCAGGATGATGCGTATCAGCCGCACCAGCGTGTCGACGTCATGCGGGTCGGTGAATCCCGGCGCGACGACGCCGGCCAGCGGGCGGGCATACATCATCAGGAGCGCGATGCAGACGACGCCCGCAACGACGATGACGTTGGCGATGGCGCTGAAAGCCTCCCACCCGCGCGCTTCGTCGCCGCGTTCGAGATATTCGACGAAGATCGGAATGAAAACGATCGACAGCGCTCCCGCCGCAAGCAGGTAGTTCAAAAAGTCCGGCAGCGTGAAGCTGGCGAAGTAGAGATCCGCCTGGCGGCTGGCGCCCAGCGTGCGGCCGATGATCTGCTCGCGAACGAGCCCCATGACGCGGCTGAGGAAGATCGAACCGGCCCAGATCGCGGAAGCGATCATGATGGTGCGCCCGGCTCCGCGCTTCGCTGCGGGCCTGGGCGGCTGCGGCAGCGACGGGAACTCCTCCATATGCCAGGATTTCACGTCAGCCGCCGCGTTGTGCCGCGGCGCGCCGAAGCTCGGGTCGCCGTCGACGCCAACGCCACAAACGGGAAGCTGCGCCAGTGCATTTTTGAAGCATGTGATCTACGGCTCGGTCGAACAATAATAATCAGCTCGGAAGGCCATGATCCCTTGACGCAGGTCAACAGAAGTCTCTGAAATAATGGAAATAGGTATCTTGTCAGCACGGAGCAGTCGCCATGAGCAACGCAGAATCCGGCTCGCCGGCCACGCGATCGGACGATCCGCGCGGCGGGTTGCCGCTCAAGCCGCCGCACGTCAGCTTCTGGATCAGGGAGCTGCCGTTCAGCATCGTGCTGATCCTGACCGCGCTGGGCGTCGCCTACACCAGCTTTCTCAAGCAGCCGATCATGGGCTACTGGGAATTTCTCGCGCCGCTGATCGGGCTGCTGGCCGTGGCCGAGGGATGGCCGAATGCGGATGGCCGGAGCGCGCGGTTGCGCCTGATCGTCACCCAGGTGTTGCACTGGGCCGCATTCCTGGTGGTGATGAACATGGTGATGCTGCCGAGCGTCGCGCGCGTGCTCGACGCCAATGCGGTGGGACTGGCGGTGCTGATGCTGCTGGCGCTCGGCACTTTCATCGCCGGCGTTCACGCCTTTTCCTGGCAGGTCTGCCTGCTTGGCCTGATCATGGCCATCTGCGTTCCCGCGACCGCATGGATCCAGGCTTCCGCCCTCATCGTCGTCCTGGTTGGCGCGGTGGTGATCGGGATCGGCGCGGTCGTGTGGTGGCACTGGCACGAGTCTCGGCGCGCGGCCTAGGCTTGGTGGCCTCGCTGATGAGGAGACGCCCTCATCGCACGTTCATCGCGCCGGCCCGCCGACCTGCGCGCGAAGGCTGTCCACGAACGCGGCGATGGAGCGGTCGTCCGGCGCGATCCTGGCCAATCGCAGCGCATAGTCCAGCGCCGCCCCCGGATCCCCGGCTTCGCGGCTGATGCTGGCGAGCGCCATCAGCGTATCCCGGTCGGCGGGATGTTTCGCGAGATTGTCCCGCAACGCCTCCAGCGCATCCTGGCGCTTTCCTGCCGAATTGAGCGCGACGGCGTAGACGTAGGCGTATCTCGACTGCTCCGGAGCCAGTTGCGCGGCGCGGCGCAGTTCGCCCAGCGCCTCGTCGGACTGTCTGGCCCGCACCAGCGCGAGACCCAGCGCGTGATGAAGTCCCGCATCCTGCGCCGAGGTTTCGACCCCGCCGCGCAGCACCGCAATCGCGTCGCCTTCGCGCCCGGTCAGCCGGTAGAGGTCGGCGAGATTGATCGTCGCCGCGGTGTCCCGCGGGCTGAGCCGCAGCGCCGCCCTGTATTCCGCCTCGGCCTCGGCCGTCAGGCCGCGCCGGGCCAGGAAGTTCGCCAGCGTGGCGCGGGCCTCGGGCCGGTTGGCATTGAGGCGCTGCGCCGCGACGAACTCGTCCGCGGCGCCGGCAAAGCGCTCGCGGTCCGCCGCGGGCTGGCTCGCGGTCGGCACCGCCGCCAGCAGCGCCACCGCCTTGATGCGCACGCCCCGCACCGGGTCGGACAGCAACGGGGCCACCAGCGGCCAGACCTGGTTTGCGGGGATGCCCTCCAGCATGTCGAGCGCGCCGATGCGTACCATCGGGTCCGGATCGGCAAGTCCCGCGCGCGCCGCCGCGACGCTCGCGGGCGAGAGGTAGGCGGCGAGTTCGTCAAGCGCGCTGGCGCGCGCGACGGCAGGCGCATTTGCGTCCTGCGCGAGCGCGGCGAGCAGCCCGGCGGCGTCGGCCTCGTCGGTGCGCGCCGCATGGAAGGCCGCCGCATAGGTCTGAAAGCCGATCCGCTTCGGCCCGAACCAGCCGTCGATGGCGGCCGCCGCCCACTGCGGCGGCTTGTCGGCATGGCAGTCGTTGCAGGCGTTCGGCGTCCCGAGCGCCACCGACAGGTCGGGCCGCGGGATCCGGAAACTGTGATCGTGGCGGCGGTCGACCGTCATGTAGGTGCGCACCGGCATGTGGCACGACACGCATCCCGGCGCGCCATCGCCGCCCGCATGGTGGGTGTGCGCCGCGCGTGCGTAGGTGTCGGCGGCGTGGCACTGGGCGCACACGCCGTCGCCGGGCGCGCGAAGCGTTGCGCCATGCGGCTCGTGGCAATCGCTGCAGGTCACGCCCGCGGCAAACATCCTGCTCTGCTTGAACGGGACGTAGTTGTAGGACTCTTCCACGTCGCGGGCCTGTCCGTCGGCGGTGTAGGTGCCGCGCGACAGGGCCGCCACCACATGGGTCTGCGACAGCCACCGGCCTGGCACCCAGTCCTCGGCAAAGCCGGCCCGGCGCGCGTGGCACAGCCCGCAGGTCTCGACCTCCTTGCGCAGCAGCGCCGGCTTCACGCTTCGCTGCGGGTTTCCGGTTTCCGGATCGGGCCGCCAGGCGATGCCGGCGCGTTCGTCGAGGCGCGCGACGAGCCCCATGGAGTCGTCCTGCGCCTTGCCGAACGGCCACAGGCTTTGCCGATCATGCGCCCAGCCCACGTGACGCGAGCCCTGGCCGTGGCAGGCCTCGCAGCCGACGCTGATCTCCGACCAGGTGGTGTGGAAGCGATCGCTGGCGGCATCGTAGTTCTTCCGCACGCCGGTCGAATGGCACTCGGCGCACATGAAATTCCAGTTCTGGTTGAATCTGGTCCAGTGCAGTTCGTCGTCGTGCTTTATCTCTTCGTCGGGATAGAGGTGGATCCAGCGCTGGCCGCCCTTGTCCTTCGCCCGGCTGTCCCAGGCCAGCGAGAGCGCCTGGATCCGTCCGTCCGGGAATTCGACGAGGTATTGCTGCAGCGGATCGATCCCGAACGTGTACTTCACTTCGAAATCGGCGAGCCTGCCGTCCGGCCCGTCGGTCTGCACCAGGAATTTGCCGTCCCTGCGGAAGAACCGCGATTTCACGCCGTAGTAATCGAATGTCGCATCGGCGAAGTCGCCGAGCACGGTGTCCGCGGTCGCGTGCTGCATCGCCGCCTTGTGTTGCGATGCATTCCATAGAATCGCTTCCGCCTGGTGGCAGGCGCCGCAGGTCTCGCTGCCGACAAAGGTCGCGGCAGATTTCTCGGGCGATCGCGGCGCGAATCCGCCGCCGAAATAGCCTGCCCCCAGACCGATGGCGACGACGACGGCCGCCGCGGCCGCAATCCGGATCCAGCGCCTCGAACTCAGGCCGGCCTTCGCGACCGGCGGCGCTTCCAACGGCGTCGCGCGCGAAACATCCACGGATTCCGATCGGGATCGCCTGCGAATCACGGTTCGACCCTGCTCCAGCCTTCGGCGCACCCCGATCGGCGAACTGCGACCGTGCAGCCGGCCTCGAAGCGAAACCGTATCATCGGCGGGACGTCGATCAAGTCAAACGGGATGATCTGCGTGTGCTCTGCACCTGGGCCCTGGCGCCGGAGCCCGCGAGCAGCAGGCCCGTCGCCGCGAGAACGCCGTCCTTGTCCGAACAACGTGAGCGGTCGCTTTCTCAATGTTTTATTCGCGGGTGATCGTCGCCGATTCGGCGTGATTTGCGCTCAGATCGGGATTGGTTCGGCCGTCGCCTCACCTGCCATTGTCATTATGCTCATCGCTGAATTTCTCTCGGGGACCCTTTACCGCCAGCAGCAAGTTGGATTCGTAGGGTCGCCACCGATAACCAATTCCGAAATCCATCGGCTGGCTGTTTCTGAACAGCTCAGCGTATTTTGGCTGGTACCTTCCCGGAAACTCCGCAATCGGGCCGGCGTAGCGGCCAAACGGAGAGAATTGCCATTTCCCCGAATCGAAATAGCTCAGCGGAATGCCGGAATCGTCCTGGATCAGCACCGCGCTATTGTTGAGCAGGAAGTCGCGCGCGGACGAGAATTCGTTCGAGTACAACAAATAGGATGCGCTCTTGATCAGGCTGTCACCAGGCGCCAGCGTTTCGCAGAACTTCAGAAATCCGCTACTCTTGATGTCGCCATTTGCAAGATTGGTGCTGAAATAATACAGCGTCTTTTCCACGCCATCGCTGCCTGCAAACACAATCTTGACGCCCGGCGCCGGATTCCTGCCGGTGGCTTCCGCCAGCGGATGTACCGCGCCCCCGGCGTCCAGTGTGATCGGAATGACATCGCGGATGGTCTTGCCGGAGCGTGCCAGGAAAACATACAGGATCGGCAAGACGCCGCTGACCTGGCCAGCGCGCAGATCCGTCTTCATGAGCTTCGTGATGAAGAAGCTGAACGTCAGGATCGAGCTCAGCGACCGCTCCACATTATAGAGGTTGTATCCTATGCCGGCGCGCGGCAATTTTGCGAGATCCGGCACCAGGCCAATCGGCTCAAGCCCGCTCAGCACATAGGTCGCCGCCTTCGGGTAGAATGCATCCGCATAGAGGAAGTCCGGGCCGCTGAACATATAGTACATCGTCGGCCGTGAGGCCGGCAAATTCGTCGTTGACCAGGTTCGGATCTTTCCAAGCTGTCGCTGCTCAAGCTGCCCGAAGGCGGAGTCGAAGAATTTGGCGTGCCGCTGCCAGGCGGGATCCTTTGTCAGAGGCATCAGCTGCGATCCCGCAGACGGCGGCATCCCCGCGAGAAAAAGCGCGGTATCGTTTGGACTGACGGCATCGGCACCGCGCGCAGGCACCGCGGCCGCGAGGAACATGCTCGCCGCGACTGCGGCAATTTTTGCAACTGCAATTCCAATGTGCTGATGCATAATTCTCTGAGGCTCAGGATACGCTTTTGGAGTCTGTGTCGGCCTGCTTCGGAAAGACGGAGTAAACTACAAGCCCCGAGATCATAATCAAGGTGCCCAGCAACGACTGCAACGGTCGCTCGGTCAAGAGATAGTACATCATGAACATCGTCACGAGGAGGAAAATGACCGGGGTCACAGGGTATCCGAACGTGCGATAAGGCCGCGGCAAGTCCGGCCGAGTGATGCGCAGCTTGATGACACCGAACACGGTGAAAAACGAGCAGAAAAACAGGCTGAACTGGATGAAATCCAGCACGGCCTCGAAACTTTGGGTGAACAGCATAAGGTTGGCGACCCCGAGTTGAAAAATGATCGCAGCTGCCGGTGCCCCGTTGGTCGACTTCCGGGCGAAGAGCCGCAGCGCCGGGATGTCCTCGCCGATCGTCATCGTGACGCGCGGACCAATCCACATCATCGCGCTGATGGAAGACACCAGCCCGACACAGATCATCGCGCCGACGATGCGCCCGCCGACATCGCCGAAAATGCGGCCGCCTGCGATCGAGGCTACGTCGAGTTGCCCGGCGAGGTCGCGCATTGGCGTCGTGTAGAGAAAGACGGCATTCAGGGCGAGATAGAGAACGATGACGATCAGCGTTCCCGCCAGCAGCGACCTCGGCAGGCTGCGCAGCGGTGTTCGCATCTCGCCGATGATGTAGGTCGCGGCGTTCCAGCCGGAAAAGGAATACATTACAAAGATCAGGCCGATCGCGAAGGGGGGACTGGCGATGTAGGTCAAGTCGGCCGGGGAAGGAGCGAACGAGATCGGCTGGGGTGTCCCAATGACGAATCCAGCGATCAGGAAGGCAACGATCAGTGCGACTTTCAAGGCCGTCGAGATAAACTGAAACGTGCTGCTGTGCTTGACGCCGCCGAGCTGGACGAGGGACACCAGCCAGACGACGCCAAGCGCCAGCGCCAGCGGGGGCGCGGCCGGGACGACCGATTTGGCGTATTGCCCGAAAGCCATGGCGGCCAGAGCGACCGGCGCGGCGAAACCGACCGTGGCGGACACCCAGCCTGCGAGAAATCCGAAAGCGGGATGATAGGCGCGGGCGAGAAAATTGTACTCGCCGCTCGACCGCGGAAACATGGCGCCGAGTTCGCTGTAGGAAAAGACGCCGCACAGCGCGACGCCGCCGCCGACGACCCATAACAGCAGCAGCGAAAAGCCCGACGGGATGTCCTTGACCTGGAATCCGAGACTAGTGAAGACGCCGACCCCAACCATGTCGGCCACGACGATGGCGGTAGCTACCATCAGCGAGACAGTAGCCCTGACTCCGGGAAGCTGGCCGGGCGCTGCCGTGCTTCCCGCATCTGATGCCGCCATGCGTGTCCTAGTATCGGCAATGCGGCTACAATTCCAGCCCGCAGGCTCGCCTCCACCGATTTGATTAGCGTTAACAAACATTTAAACTACACACAAATTCGGTAACAAGATACCGAAGCCCCTCCGGCGGCCGCTCCGACGTCGATCAGCGGCCCACAATCGCGACACGATTTCGTGTTCTTTTAACCCTTACGGGACATTTCTGGGTGGGATGCTTCGTGTGGTTGCGAAGCTTACGTGCGCTGATTGTCGGCGGGTCTCTGGGGCAGCGGGAGAATGGTGGGAACAGCTTCGCGGTCGCTGACGCAAAATCGAAGGGGCACTGAACGTCGCGGCGGTTTTCGCGGATGGCGCTGGATTGTCGTTTTCTCCGCATTTTCTTCGGTTTCGTACGCTCTGGTCCAGTACGGGTCGGTGCCATATGCCAGCGCGATGGCCAACAATTCGCCGGCGTCCGGCGATTCTTTCAAGGACCGTTTTCAGACAGCCGAGATCTTTGCGCCGCGGCAGTCTTCCGAGGCTGGCCGGAATCGTGCGGTACCGGTTGAGCCGGCCGTCTACCGGGAGCCTTCGCGGTTGCCGCAGATGGCTTACCGGCGGCCGGAGATCAAATCCAGGCAGGAGTTGACCACGCTGGTCAGCCTGCAAAGCTCGGCGTTCCCCTATCTTGGCAAGAATCCGCGGACGGACCAGCCGTTCCTGAACATTTCCAGCGGCGACCGCCGCGGTCACCGCGGTCCGGGCGGCCGCGTTTACTGGCAAGACGAGACCTATAGCGACAACCGCGTCCTCGTCCATGTGCCGAAGAACTTCGATGTCCAGAAGCCGGGCTTCATCGTCGTGTTCTTCCACGGCAACGGCGCGACCCTGGAGCGCGACGTGCGCGATCGGCAACTGTTGCCTCAGCAGATCACGGATTCCGGCGTAAACGCCGTATTGCTGGCCCCGCAGCTCGCGGTCGACGCCGTCGATTCCAGTGCCGGCAAGTTCTGGCAGCCCGGCGGGCTCAAGCGCTTCCTGGCCGAGTCCGCCGAGCACCTCGGGCGTCTCACTGGCGATCCGGCCGCGGCCAAAGCCTTCGCAAACATGCCGGTGGTGATCGTCGCCTACAGCGGCGGCTACGTGCCCGCGGCCTGGAGCCTGCAGGTCGGCGGCCTCGACGGCCGCATTCGCGGCGTGTTCCTGCTCGATGCCCTTTATGGCGAACTGGACAAGTTCGCATCCTGGATCAGCAACAATCGCTCCGCGTTTTTCGTCAGCTCCTATACGCACTACACCAAGCCGCGCGACGACGAACTCATGCGCATGCTGAGAGACAAGGGCATCGCGGTCGCCGAAGATATGGATCAGCCGCTGAAACCCGGCAGTGTTGTATTTGTCGCAACACCGGATGGCATCACCCACCGCGACTACGTCACCCGTGCGTGGACTAAACTTCCCGTGAAGGACGTCCTGGTCAAGATGGCGGGAACGCCGGCGTTGACAAGGGTTGCGGCGACCGTTCCTCGCCCGTGAGCGATGCCCACCGGCTGAGCTGATCAGGTCTCCATTCGGGAGACGAAGCGGCGATCGCGGCCCGCCCTGGGCGTCGCACTTGATGCCCGCTGCGCCCTGGGACACCCTGCCAGCCGCTGCACAGCCAATCCGGCTTTTCAACGAACGACAAGATCATGAGATTGCTCAAGCGCCTCTTGCAACGTTTGCTGATCCTGGGGTTGGGCATTTTCAGTGTCTGGTTGATCGTCTTTGTGGTCTTCAGAACCGCGGACCGCAGGCTGCCCTGGGTCCTGGCCGTGGGCGCCACCTATGGATTCGCCGCGTATGTCATTCTCCCGCGCGCCATTCGCCTGGGTCTCAAACTCCTCCAGCGCGAGCATGTGCCCAGTTACACGATTACGGGCGACGGTTTGCCCGGAGATCCCGTCAACGTCGCGCTCGCGGGTACGCTCCCGCAGCTTCGAGCGGCCTTTGCGGCACTCGGCTGGTCGGAGGCCGATCGGCTCGGCCTGGCCAGTTCGTGGGGCATGATCCGGGCGTTCGTATTCAACTCGCCCTATCCTGCCGCCCCGTTCAGCACCCTCTATCTTTTCGGGCGCGGCCAGGACATCGGGTTCCAGAAGGCGATCGATAACAGCCCGCGCAAGCGCCATCACGTCAGGTTTTGGGCCTTGAGCCTGACGCAGGCGCAGCACACCTGGGGAGCCGCAGACTTCTGGCTGAACACCGACCGGCCGCCGGAAAGTGAACGCGTCCTGTGGATTGGAGCCGGCACGAGAGATACCGGCCTGTCCCTGACGCGCCTCACATTCCAGATCACTCACGCGACCGATTCAGACACGAATGCCGAACGCGACTTCATCATTGCCGAGTTGACGAAAAACCGCTGCATCGAGGCCGCGCAAGTCTACCGATCCGGTGAGGCGCTGCCCACCGAACGCGTCAACCACTACGTAACTGATGGGGACATTGCGGCGGCGAGGCTTGTCGAGAATGAAGCGTGATGGCCGGTTCGCGGAATTTGCGCGGCGCATGAGTCCGGAATTGACACCGACGGGCAGGCACGCCGACGTGACTCTAGCAATGTCTATACCGTCTCGGCAATGCTCAAGCAGCGGCATTACGAGGGGCGGGCCATGTCCGAGACCTCGCCGGCGGACCTGATCGAGTGACGGCGCTGCGATCGCGCGACTTCAGAACGTCAGGTTCAGCCGGGCCGCGGTCTTGAAGTCGTAGACCGGGTAGTCCTTGATGATCGGCACGCCGACCTCCAGCGACACCGCGAGATTGCTGGCCAGCTTGCGCCCGACCTGGAAGTCGAACGGAAGGAACAGCCGCCCGGTCTGGCCGGTGACCGGGTCGCCATAGTTCACGCGAATGTCCGGGCTCGGATAGAATGTGACGTACCAGTGGTCTGGAAGGCTGATGCGCCAGGTCGGCGCTAACCGCAAATTGCGGATGTTTCTCCTGGTCGGATCTCCCGCGAAGCTCTCGTCGTACCAGAGCAGGGGCTCGAAATAGCTACCGGCGCTGATCTCCGGCATCGCATAGCGCGCGCCAAGGCCCGGCATGATCTGCCATTTGCCGCTGCCGAGGCTGGAGTCGCCCGTGGGAGCGTAAAGCCGCGCACCGAACCCGATGGTCCAGCGCGCGTCGAGCTCGTGGATCAGCGCGGCCTGGGCATCAACGTCGCCGATGCCGTAGAGGTAGTCGCCGGTCGGGTTCGAGGAATTGATCGGGTTTTTAGCAAGGAACGGAAGATCCTCGCGAAAGGCGAGCTTCCATCCGCTCGAGAGGTCGATACTTTGATCCGAGCGCAATCGCAGGGTCTCGGTGGTGACCTCGCGGATCGCTCCCTTCTCGCTGCCGCTGCCGGGCGCGGTCAGGTACTGGTTGAAGAGCTGAATGAGGTTCAGGGGACGCGCGAAATCGTCGCCCGTGTTCTCCTCCTGGTCTTTCGCGGGCGCGGGTCGAGCGGCAAGGATCCCTGGCGGCGTTACCGTCGAATCCTGCGCAGCAGCAGCCGGTTGCAACGGCAACGCGACCAGTGGCGCCAATGCGACGACACCGCGCAACACGTTCGCGACACCCGGACCCCGTATCCTGTATCCCGCCACCACCTGGCCTCACACGCGCAACATACTTATCTAGCATAGCCTTCATGGTCCAAGCGAACCAGTCATTGCCGGCACGACCCGCGCCCCACGCGCGACGCCCGCGCGCGCAGCCATCACTGATCAGCCTCCCGGGCCCGGCGCCCCGTCGACCCCCGTTCGCGCGGAGCGAAGTACAACTGGACAAGCGTCTTTTCGCCGATGATGTCGCCAAGCGCGCGAAAGGCGAAATAGGGAATCAGGATAAGGACAAGGATGACGCTCGTCGCAATGATCTGTTGCCAGGTGCCGCCGGCGATCTCGACAAGCGATTCACGAACGGTTCGGCCATGGATGAGCCCGACGACAGCCTCCTCGATCACGTTCAGGACGATCAGAAGAACGAGAAAGGCAAACGATCGATAGAGCGTCGGCAGGATCAGCGGCGGCCTGGTAAGCCGCCCCCCGACGTGGAATGCGCTTCCCAGCAGCATGAACTTGGCGCAGATGACGGCCTTGACGGCGGCGACGCCGAGGAGAGCGAGAAACGCATCGTGGGCGTGCAGAACCGAGGCCTTGAATTGAATCTCCGCAGCGAAGCAGACGAAGAGATATGCCGAGATGACGGCCATCTCGATCAATTCATGACGGACCCTGTCGCGGACGGAGAGGCTGGAGTGAGCGCTGCTTTCCATGTTTCGCTCTCGCTTCGGCATCATCAGATAAACCGGCAACACGTTACCGCATCGCCGGATAAGAGATGCGGCCCGGTACGGGGGCGTTGATCCAACTCAAGCCCATGGCGCTGGATATGCGTGACGGAGGCAACTTCGCGCCTGCGGGCCAAACGCCGGGTTGGCGCCGCCCCGGGGCCTCCACGGCGCAGGCGCGCTTGATCTACCTCACGCCGGCGTCTCCTTGCGCCGCTATCGTTGAATATGTCTGCCTTGTCGCCCCTTCGAGACGGCTACCACCGGCACCTCCACGAGCTCGCGTGGATGATGGCCACCGTGGCGGCGCTGGTTTGCTGCTCGATCGCCATCGTCACGATGATCGTTGCATTCGTCGCGGGCGATCATTCCTATTCTGGCGGTGCGGAGATGACGCTCGGGCAATATGGCGACGAGCTGTCTTACGATTTCGAGATACTGGGGGCACCCGCGGCCCCGCGATATGAAGGATCCGGCCCCTCGCCCGAAGCCGGTATCGACGCATGCCAGGGGGTCAGCTGGCCGAATTATTCCGGCGACTGCCTGTGGTCGACCGAAGAGCCGAGACACCGGCGGCCCGCCCGGGCCAGGAGTTTCTGGTGCTCGGGGCTGCTCCGCCACCAGCCGTTCTGCAACCCGCGATCAAGGTAGAGCGGCCGCCCCGGGCGCGCAGCGGGGCAAGGCATCCGGCTGCCGGCCATAATGCACCGGCGCGCCGGAATCCGCTTCGCCGCCCGCACTCAATCGGACAGCGCCTTTTTCAGCGACGCGGCCTTGCGCCCCTGCTCCGCATCGTCGCGGTCGGCCTTCTTCATGTCCTTGAGCTCGATCGTGACCTGGGAAATCTTGCCGGTGAACTTGAACGGCAC
>JBKQQE010000404.1:0-6633 GCA_052326245.1 Xanthobacteraceae bacterium
TGGCGCCGATATAGAAACCGGTCCAGTTGTAGATCGGGGTCGGCACATAGGCCGGAGCCTTGGTGTAGGTCCGCGGCGACAGATCAGCCGCCAAGGCCGACGCCGTCCCCAGCGCCAGCAGCGCCACCGAACCCAGCAAAATCTTCTTCATTGTCTTCTCCACCTGTCCCACCGCCAACAAGTCGCGGTGCGATACAAAAGTTCCCCAGTCGCCGATGTCGATGTTGGCAATCAATATAGCCAGTTTGACCTTAGAAAGCGTCTCCAACATGGCGCAAATCAAAATAAAAAAGATCGTCTAAGTTCAGGATTTGGTTACCATAATTAGGGCCATGCACGCGCATTTCGGGCGTATTTCTGCCGCATTCCACCAAGGCCGGACAGGCGTTCGCCGGACGGCCGTGAAAAGAAGAAAAATCTCTTGAGCGCGGAACAAAGAAGGAACATTATATAAAGTGCGCAAGGGGAGCAATCGGTGTGGATAACCCCCGCACCGCCGGTCGATGCATCGGCAAGCGGGTATACGGTCGCTCTTCAAGATGATGTGGCGGGCCCGCGGACGCGGGGCGTGGAGCGGAGAATTGCGATGGCGGGAAGCGTGAACAAGGTGATCCTGATTGGAAATCTGGGGGCCGATCCCGAGATCCGGCGGACCCAGGATGGGCGTCCGATCGCAAATCTGCGGATCGCGACCTCCGAAACCTGGCGCGACAAGGCCACCGGAGAACGCAAGGAAAAGACCGAGTGGCACCGGGTCGTGATCTTCAATGAGGGCCTTTGCAAGGTCGCGGAGCAGTACCTCAAGAAGGGCGCCAAGGTTTACATCGAAGGGGCGCTGCAGACCCGCAAATGGACCGATCAGAGCGGGGTCGAGAAATATTCGACCGAGGTGGTGCTGCAGGGTTTCAATTCCACGCTGACGATGCTCGACGGGCGCTCGGGCGCGGGAGCGGGCGGCGGCTTCAGCGACGACGCCGGAGGCGACTTCGGCTCGAGCGGGCCGTCGACCGGCGCAGCGCCGCGGCGGGTCGCCGCCGCAGCAGGCGGTGGCCGCGGCAACAGCGACATGGATGACGAAATTCCGTTCTGATCGCGGACTTGACCGCGAAACGCGCGCCGGCGGCTCGCCGGCGCGCTCTCCCGACCTAACCGAACACTGCTCTCGCGCCGTCGATGACGGACTAGACGGCGAGGGCCGCCAGCACCACGCCCAGCAGGCGTGAAAGAACGGCATTTCCCGTGACGCCAACGGCGCGCGCGACCGGCGCGGCCGGCAGGAAAGTGACCGCGCAGACGCATCCGGTCGCGACGATGATCGCGACCAGCACAGCCAGAGCCGTGGCGCTGTCGCAGGCGCGCCCGGCCAGCAGCAGGGTGGCGGTGATGGCCCCCGGACCCGCGATCAGGGGAATGGCCAGCGGAAACGCCGCCACATCGCGCACGTGCTCGGCGACGGCGTTTTCCGCCTGTCGGACCTCGCGCGCGGGGCGGGAGCCCAGCACCATGTCGAAGGCGATGGCGAACAGCAGGATTCCGCCGGAGATCCGGAATGCCGGCAGCCCGATTCCGAGACGGGCCAGCACCCAGTTTCCGACCAGTGCGGTCCCGGCCAGAATGCACACCGCGATCACGGCCGCCCGGATGTCGATGGCGCGCCGGGCGTCCGCCGTGAGGCCCTGGGTCACCGAGATGAACGCCGGAGAGGTGCCGATCGGGTCGACCACGACGAGCAATGTCACGAGGGCGGTCAGGGCATCGTTGAGCATCAAAGGCTCCTGTTGGGATCGCGTCGGCGACACTTCGGGGCGGCTGCGGAGGAGCAGTCGGTGGCCTTCGGCGGAACGGTTTCAAATAGCTGAATTGATTGCGGTTTGTTGGCACATCCCGCCGCGAAAAGGGTTGGTCCGGCGGCCTGAATCGCCTATATGTTGTCCAGCCCTCGCGTAACAATGGCCACCATCCCCGTAGAGCGGGAAATCGGCGAGTTGTTTTGCGTGTGCGGCGTGGGTTCGACCTCCCCGAGGGATCGTCCGCGAGGATCACGGGAGTTCATGGACCTCCACACCAGTTTGAGGATTTTTGCGTTTGGCCGACCAAGATAATCCGGATTCCGGCTCTCCCGGACCGGTCGATACGCGTCCGGTTTCGATCACCGACGAGATGAAGCGATCCTACCTCGATTACGCGATGAGCGTGATCGTGGCGCGGGCGCTGCCCGATGCGCGCGACGGCTTGAAGCCCGTGCACCGGCGCATTCTCTACGCGATGTTCGAGAACGGTTTCGAATGGAACAAGGCGTACCGCAAGTCGGCGCGCACCGTCGGCGACGTCATCGGTAAGTATCATCCGCACGGCGACCAGTCGGTCTACGACGCGCTGGTGCGCATGGCGCAGGTCTTCTCGATGCGCCTGCCGTTGATTGACGGCCAGGGCAATTTCGGTTCGGTCGACGGCGATACCGCGGCGGCGATGCGCTACACCGAGTCGCGCCTTGCCAAGGTCGCCCACACCATGCTGGAGGACATCGACAAGGACACCGTCGATTTCCAGGCCAACTATGACGGCAACGAGCGAGAGCCGACGGTGCTGCCGGCGCGCTTTCCCAACCTGCTGGTCAATGGCGCCGGCGGCATCGCCGTCGGCATGGCGACCAACATTCCGCCGCACAATCTCGGCGAGGTTGTCGACGCCTGCATTGCGCTGATCGACAATCCCGCGCTCGGCATCGACGACCTGATCGGCATCGTGCCGGGTCCCGACTTCCCGACCGGCGGCATCATTCTGGGCCGCCAGGGCATCCGCGCCGCCTATCACCTCGGGCGAGGTTCGATCATGATGCGCGGCAAGGTGGTGATCGACACCATCCGCAAGGACCGCGAAGCGATCATCATTTCGGAAATTCCCTACCAGGTGAACAAGGCCAGCATGGTCGAGCGCATCGCCGACCTGGTGCGCGAGAAGAAGATCGACGGCATCGCCGATCTGCGCGACGAATCCGACCGCGACGGCTTTCGCGTCGTGGTCGAGCTGAAGCGCGACGCGGTGCCCGACGTGGTGCTCAACCAGCTCTACAGGTTCACGCCGCTGCAGACCAGTTTCGGCGCCAACATGGTGGCGCTCGATGCCGGTCGTCCGCAGCTGATGAACCTGAAGGACCTGCTGACGCTGTTCGTGGCGTTCCGCGAGCAGGTCGTCACCCGCCGCACCAAATTCCTGCTGAACAAGGCGCGCGACCGCGCCCATATACTCGTCGGCCTCGCCATTGCGGTGGCCAATATCGACGAGATGATCCGCGTCATCCGCACGTCGCCCGATCCCAACACCGCGCGCGAGACCCTGATGTCGCGGAATTGGCCGGCGCGGGACGTCGCCGCGATGATGACGCTGATCGACGATCCTCGCCATCGTCTGGCGGAGGACGGCACCGCGCGGCTGTCGGCTGAGCAGGCCAAGGCCATCCTCGACCTGCGGCTGCAGCGCCTGACCGCGCTCGGGCGTGACGAGATTTCCGAAGAGCTCGACAAGCTCGCCATCGAGATCGCCGACTATCTCAACATCCTGCGCTCGCGCGCCCGCGTTCAGACCATCGTCAAGGACGAGCTGCTCGCCGTGAAGGCCGAGTTCGCCACCCCGCGGCGGACCGTGATCATCGACCAGGAAGGCGAGGTCGAGGACGAGGACCTGATCCAGCGCGAGGACATGGTGGTGACGGTGTCGCACCACGGCTATGTCAAGCGCGTGCCGCTGTCGGCCTACCGGGCGCAGAAGCGCGGCGGCAAGGGCCGCTCCGGCATGCAGACCCGCGACGAGGATTTCGTCAGCCGGCTGTTCGTGGCCTCGACCCATACGCCGGTGCTGTTCTTCTCCTCGCGCGGCCAGGTCTACAAGGAAAAGGTCTGGCGCCTGCCGATGGCCGCCCCTAATGGACGCGGCAAGGCGTTGATCAATATCCTGCCGCTCGACCAGGGTGAGCGCATCACCACCATCATGCCGCTGCCGGAAGACGAGGCGTCGTGGAGCGAACTCGACGTGATGTTCGCGACCACCGGCGGCAACGTGCGACGCAACAAGCTGTCGGACTTCGTCGATGTGCGGCGGTCCGGCATGATCGCCATGAAGCTCGACGAGGGCGAGTCCATCGTCGACGTGCAGATCTGTACCGAACGCGACGACGTGCTGCTGACCACGGCGGGCGGCCAGTGCATCCGCTTCCCGGTGACCGACGTCCGCGTGTTTCAGGGGCGCACCTCGATGGGGGTGCGCGGCATCGCGCTCGACGACGACACCGTGATCTCTCTGTCGATCCTGCGTCACGTCGAGGCGACCTCCGACGAACGCTCGGCCTACCTGAAGATGCGGCGGGCGGTTTCCGGCGACAGCGGCGCCGAGGAGCCCACCGAAAGCGACGGCGAAGAGACCGTCGGCGCGATCCAGCTCAGCTCGGAACGCTATGTCGAAATGTCGGCCCAGGAACAGGTGGTGCTGACCGTCTCGGTCAACGGCTACGGCAAGCGCACCTCGTCCTACGAATACCGAACCACCGGTCGGGGCGGCAAAGGCATCGTGGCGATGTCGGTCAACAGCCGCAACGGCAAGCTGGTGGCGTCGTTCCCGGTCGAGGACGCCGACCAGATCATGCTGGTCACCGACGCCGGCCAACTGATCCGGTGCCCGGTCGAGGGCATCCGCGTGGCCGGTCGCTCGACCCAGGGCGTGATCGTGTTCGACACCGCCGAGGACGAACATGTGGTCTCGGTCGAGCGCCTCACCGAGGATGCCGACAACGGCAATGGCGGGTAGCGCGGCCCGGCCTGGCGGCCGGGCGGAGCCGGACATAGCGTGCCGGCTTGGCGTGCCGGCTTGGCGTGCCGGCTTGCCGGACATGCGGCGGCGGGGTAGAGGGGTGGAATGCAGCGGATCGCGCTCTATCCCGGGTCGTTCGACCCCGTCACCAACGGCCACCTCGACGTGGTTCGGCAGACCGTCGCCCTGGTCGATCGACTGGTGGTGGCGATCGGCATCCATCCCGGCAAGAAGCCGCTGTTCTCGACCGAGGAACGGCTCGAGATGGTGCGCGAGGCGTTTTCGCCGATCGCGGCCAAGGCCAATTGCGCGGTGGAGTGCATGACCTACGATGACCTGGTGGTCACGGCGGCGAAGCGCGTCGGCGCGACCATCCTAATCCGCGGGCTGCGCGACGGTACCGATCTCGACTACGAAATGCAGATGGCCGGAATGAACGAGACCATGGCGCCCGAGGTGCAGACGGTGTTTCTTCCGGCTTCGCCGATGGTGCGCCCGATCACCGCCACACTGGTGCGTCAGATCGCGGGCATGGGCGGCGACGTCTCGAAATTCGTTCCGAAAATCGTGGCGTCACGTCTCAAGGCTAAATTCGCGCCGTGACGCCCGCGGGCGGAGCTCTCACCGCGGCGTCGCCATCGCGCGGCGCCTGACTGGACCCCATCCAGCTGCAAACGCCCCGAACACGTCGACGATCACATTACGATTACTTGGAGGCCTCATGATCCGAATTCTCGCCGTTCTTGCCGCGCTGGTCTGCGCGGCGCCAGCTCTCGCGCAGCAGCTTCCCGCAGGTCTCGACAAGACCAACGCGATCGTGATCGATACCAACAAGGGCCGCATCGTCATCAAGCTGCGCCCGGACCTCGCGCCGCGCCACGCCGAGCGCATCAAGCTGCTGGCGCGTGAGGGGTATTACAACAACGTGCCGTTTCATCGCGTGATCGACGGTTTCATGGCGCAGACCGGCGACGGCAAGAACTTCAACGGCACCGGCGGCTCGAAATATCCGGATCTCGCCGCTGAGTTCACCAACGTTCCGTTCAAGCGCGGAACTGTCGGCATGGCCCGCGCCGGTTCGCCCGATTCCGCGAATTCGCAGTTCTTCATCATGTACGCCGACGGCGCGTTCCTGAACGGCAAATACACGGTGGTCGGCGAGGTCGTGTCCGGCATGGATGTGGTGGATCGGCTCAAGCGCGGCGAGCCCGTGATTGATCCCGACAAGATGCTGAAGGTCCAGGTCGCCTCCGACATGAAGTAGTTCCGGCAATGGCGCGGCGGCTAGCTCCGGGGATCTGGGCGGCCACGGCGCTGGCGGCCGCCGGCCTCGGTGCCAGTCCGGCCGGCGCGGAGGCGCCGGTCGTCAATACGCTGGCTCAGCTGTTCGCCCGGCTCGCCGCCTGCTGGAAGCCGCCGCCGCCCCGCATCGGGGATGACGGACTTCAGATCACGGTCGTTCTCAGCTTCAGGCGCGACGGCAGCCTGTTGGGAAAGCCGTCGATCGCCTACGAAACCCCTGCCGCGACCGATGACGATCGGATTCGCTATGAAACCGCGCTGGCTCGGACGTTGCAACGCTGCACGCCGATGCCATTTACCGATGAAATGGGCGCCGCCGTGGCCGGACGGCCGTTGCGGATCAGATTTGACGCTAGTGCCCGCTTTCGAAGTTCGTGATACATCGCGGCGACTTCGTTCACGAACTTCGAAAGCAAAGGGCACTAGTGTTCCGATGCTGACGGATGATTCACAAATCGGCTCAGACCTGCGAATCTGTGCCGATGAGGAAAATCGAACGAATTTCGATCGGCGCCGCCGATCGTGAGC
>JBKQQE010000405.1:0-4325 GCA_052326245.1 Xanthobacteraceae bacterium
CGGCGCGGCCTGGCGCGTTAGCCGGGCCGCGGCCGGGCCGCCGTCAGGACCGCTTGTAGTCGTCCTCGATGCGGATGATGTCGTCCTCGCCGAGGTAGCTGCCGGTCTGCACCTCGATCAATTCAAGCGGGATCTTGCCCGGGTTCTCCATCCGATGGGTGGCGCCGATCGGGATGTAGATCGATTCATTTTCGTGCACGATCTTCTGCAGGTCGTTGACGGTCACCAGCGCGGTGCCGCGCACCACGATCCAGTGCTCGGAGCGGTGGTGGTGCTTCTGCAGCGACAGCCGGCCGCCGGACTTGACGATGATGCGCTTGACCTGATGCCGGTCGCCGATATCGAGCGACTGGTACGAGCCCCACGGCCGGTGCACCTTGAGATGATCCTCGGTGACCTGCGGCGCCACCTTCCTCAGTTTGGCGACCAGCCGCTTCAGTCCGCCGGGGTCCTGCTGGCGCGACACCAGGATCGCATCCTGGGTCGCGACCACGACCAGGTCCTCGACGCCTTCGAGCGCCACCAGCGCCTTGTCGGACGAGACAGTGCAGTTGCGCGCGCCCTCGAATACGGCCTCGCCCTGCGCCACGTTGCCCTGCTCGTCCTTTGCCGACAGCTCCCACACCGCGTGCCAGGAGCCGACGTCCGACCAGCCGCAGGTCACCGCGATCACCGCGGCCTGGCTGGTCTTCTCCATCACCGCGTAGTCGATCGAGATCGCCCGCGCCTTCTCGAAGGCCGTCTTCTCGAGCGTGACGAAGCCGAGATCGCGGCCGGCCTTTGCCACCGCCTCCTGGACCGCCTCGACGGTCGCGGCGTCGAACTGGGCATATTCGTTCAGCAGCGTCTCGGCGCGGAACATGAAATTGCCGCTGTTCCAGAGATAGCCGTCGGCCACATAACCGGCCGCGGTCGCGGCATCCGGCTTTTCGACGAACTTCGCCACCGCGCGGATCGAGCCCGCGATCGGCTCGCCCGGACGGATATAGCCGTATTCGGTGGACGGATGCTCCGGCGTCACGCCGAAGGTGACGATGCGCCCGGCATTGGCGCCGGCGAGACCTTCCCGGCACGCCGCCACGAAGGCGGCCGGATCGCGCACCACGTGATCGGCGGCGAGCGCGAGAACGACGGCCCGCGGGTCGCGGGCATGGGCAAACGCCGCCCCCGCGGCGATCGCCGGACCGCTGTCGCGCCGCGCCGGCTCCAGCAGGACGTCGGCCTCCAGGCCGATCTCGGCGAGCTGTTCGGCGACCATGAAGCGATAGGCGGCGTTGGTGATGACGATGGCGCGCTCGAACAGAGCGGGGTCGGACACCCGCAGCAGAGTGTCCTGGAACGTGGAACGCGATCCGAACAGGCGCAGGAACTGCTTCGGCCGGCCCTCGCGCGACGCCGGCCACAGCCGCGTGCCCGCGCCGCCGCACATGATCAATGGAATAATTCGTTCGCTCATCAGCCCCGCCGTCACAGTTGGTGGTAGTCCTTGAACCATTGCACGAAACGAGCGACCCCGTCCTCGATCGAGGTGGAGGGGCGAAAGCCCACGTCGCGCATCAGATCGTCGACGTCCGCGTAGGTCGCGGGCACGTCGCCCGGCTCCATCGGCAGCAATTCCTTCTCGGCACTGCGCCCGAGCGCCCGCTCGAGCACCGCGACGACGTGCAACAGCTGTTCAGGATTGTTGTTGCCGATATTGTAGATCCGCCACGGCGCCGAACTTGTCGCCGGATCGGGATTCGCGCCGGACCAGGCCGGATCGGGCTGCGGCGCGCGGTCGACGAGGCGGATGATGGCCTCGACCACGTCGTCGACATAGGTGAAATCGCGCTGCATCCGGCCGTGGTTGAACAGCTTGATCGGCCGACCCTCGAGGATCGCCTTGGCGAAAATGAACATCGCCATGTCGGGCCGGCCCCACGGCCCGTACACCGTGAAGAAGCGCAAGCCGGTGGTCGGAAGCCGGAACAGATGGCTGTAGGAATGTGCCATCAGTTCGTTGGACTTCTTGGTCGCGGCGTAGAGGCTGACCGGGTGGTCGACATTGTCGTGCACCGAGAACGGCAGCCGGGTGTTGGCGCCGTAGACCGACGATGACGAGGCGAACAGCAGATGCCCGCAGCCGTTGTGGCGGCAGCCCTCCAGCACGTTGGCGAAGCCCTGCAGGTTGGCAGAGATATAGGCCTGCGGATTCTGCAGCGAATAGCGCACGCCGGCCTGCGCGGCGAGGTGGATGACGGCGGGGAATCGCGCGTCGGCGAACAGCGCAGCGGTGGCCGGCTGATCGGCGAGATCCAGCCTGACGAAGCGGAAGCGCTCGTCGTTGTTGAGCAGATTGAGCCGCGCCTGCTTCAGCGCCGGATCGTAATAGTCGTTGAGGTTGTCGACGCCGACCACGCGCCGGCCGGCCTGCAGCAGCCGCTGCGCGACGTGAAAGCCGATGAAGCCCGCCGCGCCGGTGACCAGTATCGCCCGCTCCGCCATGCCCGCCCCGCTGCCTTCTAAAGACGCCACAGCTCGATACCGGACGGCACCCTGGCCTTGTCCAGCCGCAACTTGACGTCGAGCACCAGCCCCTCGCCGCCGGCGAGCAGGCGCTGGACCAGCGGCCAGCCTCCCGCGAGGTAGTCACGGTGGGCCACCGCCAGGATCACAGCATCGGCCGGTTCGAGCGCGTCGAGCCCGGTGAGCGTGAGGCCGTATTCGTGACGCGCGTCGGCGGCGCTCGCCAGCGGATCGTGCACCTGCACCGTGAGGCCGAAGGATTGCAGCTCGCGCACGATATCGACCACCTTGGAGTTGCGGGTATCGGGGACGTCTTCCTTGAAGGTCAGGCCGAGCACGGTGACGGTCGCGGCGCGGCTTTTCCGCCGCAACAGGCCGCGAATGCATTCGCGCGCGACATACTGGCCCATGGTGTCGTTGATACGACGCCCGGCCAGGATGACCTCGGGATGGTAGCCCGCCCGCTCGGCGCGGTGGGTCAGATAATAGGGATCGACGCCGATGCAGTGTCCGCCGACCAGCCCCGGCTGAAAGCCGAGAAAATTCCATTTGGTGCCCGCCGCGGCCAGCACGTCGCCGGTGTCGATGCCGAGCGCGTGGAAGATCAGCGACAGTTCGTTCATGAAGGCGATATTGAGATCGCGCTGGGTGTTCTCGATCACCTTCGCGGCTTCCGCCACCTTGATCGACGGCGCGCGGTGCACCCCCGCGGTCACGACCGAGCCATAGACGGCGGCGACGACGTCGAGCGTCTCGGCGTCCTGGCCGGACACGACCTTGCGGATGGTTTCGAAGCGATGCAGCTTGTCGCCGGGATTGATCCGCTCCGGCGAATAGCCGACCTTGAAATCGACGCCGGAGCGCAAGCCGGAGACCTGTTCGAGAACCGGCGCGCAGTCCTCCTCGATCGCTCCAGGATAGACGGTCGATTCGTAGACCACGATGTCGCCGCGCTTCAGCACCGTCCCGACCGCGCGCGACGCCGAAAGCAGCGCGCTGATATCGGGCTTGCGGGCCTCGTCGATCGGCGTCGGCACGGTGACGATGAAGAAGTCGCAAGCCGCAAGGTCCGCCACGCTGCCGGTGAAGGCGAGCGTCGCCGGATTCAGATCGGCGGCCTCGACCTCGCGGGTACGGTCGACGCCGGCCCGCAGCTCGGCGATCCGCTCAGGATCGATATCGAAGCCGACGACGGGTTTGCCGGCGCGGGCAAAGGCAACCGCGACCGGCAACCCGACATAGCCGAGCCCGATGACCGCGATGTTGCGCCGATAATCCACCGGTTACCTCAATTCCACATGCTTACGGGCGCTTCTTTACCCGCCGGATCGTGCAGGCGGCAAGGTGCCAAACCTTCCGGCCGGCCGGCCCGCCCGATACCGGATCCGCCGCCCTTCCTATTGCCATCTGCGGACGAAAGCCATAACAAGCCCCGCCGGGGCGTGCGCGGGTTCCAGAATAGCAATTCCGCTGCGCCGGGCCGACATTCACCTTCCGGGCAAAATAGTCTAGGCTAGTGTGGTGGATTTGACATTCGCTTCAGTATTGCCGCAAACTCTCCAAGCGAATGTCAAATCCAAAACCACACTAGAATGGTATAGTTGCTAGTGTCCCTATGGTTCTAACATTCGCAAAAGAGCCCGCCGCAAAGTGATGCGAATGTTAGAACCGGGACACTAGTCGGATAACGCGGCGGTGACGACGCGACCACGCGGCGTCACGCACAAGAACAAAAAGACCAAAGGGTAGAGCGTTCATGACGACACTGCTGTTCACGCATTCCGCCTGTCTGTCCCACGTCATGCACGAAGGGCATCCGG
>JBKQQE010000406.1:0-10082 GCA_052326245.1 Xanthobacteraceae bacterium
CCCTTAAGCGTGGACCCGCGGGTGACCTTAGTCCTAGCGATCCGTCAGAGACGGATCGCGCTGCCCGCGGGTGACGTAGAATATGCCGCGGATCCGACGGCACAACGGCCGCCGCAATAAACCCCCCTCACCCCGCGGCGTTGAGCTGCTGCTCCAGCCTGTTCAGCACCTCGTAGCACGGCAGCACCTGGGCGACGCTGGAATTGGGCTCGCGGCCCTCGCGGATCGCGGCGAAAAACTCGCGGTCCTGCAGCTCGATGCCGTTCATCGAGACGTCGACCTTGGAGACGTCGATCTTCTCTTCCTTGCCGTTGAACAGGTCGTCGTAGCGGGCGATGTAGGTGCCGTTGTCGCAGATGTAGCGGAAGAACGTGCCCAGCGGCCCGTCGTTGTTGAAGGACAGGCTGAGCGTGCAGATCGCGCCGCTCTGCGCCTTGAGCTGGATCGACATGTCCATGGCGATGCCGAGATCCTTGTGGATCGGCCCCTGCACCGCGTTGGCCTGCACGATCGGCGAGCGCGCCTGGTAGGCGAACAGGTCGACGGTGTGGGCGGCGTGGTGCCACAGCAGGTGGTCGGTCCAGCTGCGCGGCTGGCCGAGCGCGTTCATGTTGGTACGGCGGAAGAAGTAGGTCTGCACGTCCATCTGCTGGATCGCGAGCTCGCCGGCCACGATCCTGTTGCGCACCCACTGGTGGCTCGGGTTGAAGCGACGGGTGTGGCCGCACATCGCCACCATGCCGGTCTTTTTCTGCAGCTCGACCACTGCCCTGGCGTCGGCCAGCGAATCGGCGAGCGGAATTTCCACCTGCACGTGCTTGCCGGCCTTGAGGCAGGCGATCGACTGCTCGGCGTGCATCTGGGTCGGCGTGCACAGGATCACCGCGTCGACCTCCTTGAGCGCCAGGCTGTCGGCGAGGTCGGTGGTGGCGTGGCCGATGCCGTATTTGGCGGCGACCTCCCGGGTGGCGTCGAGCTTGCGGCCGATCACCGAAATGACCTCGACGCCATCGATGTTCTTGATGCCGTCGAGATGCTTCATGCCGAACGCGCCGGCGCCGGCGAGCGCGACCTTGATGGTCTTGGCCATGTAGTGCTCCGATTCCGAAGTTCGCAAATCTCCTGGGTGTCCTCTGATGCGAACTTCGGAATCAAAGGAGCACGAGCAAACTATGATTCTAGTACCCTTTCGTTTCAGAAGTTCGCGACGTGAATTCTCTGCCTGCGTATCGCGAACTTCTGAAACGGGGTACTAGCTGTTCTCCAGGATCAGGTGCCCGACGGCGGTGTTGCTCGCGGGCACGTGGTAGAAGCGGTGCAGCACCGTCGGCGGCTTGCCGCCATTGGTGTCGCTCATGGCGCCGCGGGCGATCAGCCACATCACCAGCTCGATGCCCTCGCTGCCGGCCTCGCGCACGTAGTCGATATGCGGCATCCTGGAGAGGCCCTCGGGATCGGCGATCAGCTGGTCGAGGAAGTGGGTGTCGAACTCCTTGTTGATCAGCCCGGCGCGCGGCCCCTGCAGCTGGTGGCTTATGCCGCCGGTGCCCCAGATCTGCACGTTGAGCGGCTCGTCATAGGACTCGATGGCCTTGCGGATCGCCTTGCCGAGCATGAAGCAGCGCCGCCCCGACGGCACCGGGTACTGCACCACGTTGACGGCGAACGGAATGACCGGGCACGGCCAGGCCTGCGGCTGGCCGCACATCAGGCTGAGCGGCACGGTGAGGCCGTGGTCGACATCCATCTTGTTGACGATAGTGAGATCGAAATCGTCCTGGATCACCGACTGGGCGATGTGCGCGGCGAGCTTCGGATGGCCGATCACCTTCGGCACCGGGCGCGGGCCCCAGCCCTCGTCGGCCGGGGTGAATTCGGCGGCGGTGCCGATCGCAAAGGTCGGGATCATGTCGAGGCTGAAGGCCGTGGCATGGTCGTTGAAGACCAGGAAGATGACGTCGGGCTTCTGCTCTTTCAGCCACTTCTTCGAGAACTCGTAGCCCTCGAACACCGGCTTCCAGTACGGTTCGGCGGTCTTGTTGAGGTCGATCGCCACGCCGACGGCGGGCACGTGCGAGGTGTAGACGCTGGCGGTGATGCGGGCCATTACTTCTTCTCCCCGATGTAGCGGTTGCCCTCGATCGAGCGGCCGCCCTTGACCATCATGTTGCGGTACTCTTCCTCGCTCATGCCGGTCATGCTGCCGGCCATCTGCTGGAAGCTCTTGCCGTCGGTGGCGCCGATCTTGGCGAGGAAGTAGATGTTGCCGCCGAGCGCGATGCAGCGGTTGAGGTCGCGCGCCAGCACCGCCTGCTTCTGCTCCTCGCTCATCGGCCATTCGTCGAGATAGGCGCGCTCGTTGGCCTTGAAGCGGGCGCGGTTGTCCGCCTTCATCAGCGACATGCAGAACTGGTTCAGGTGGTAGCCTAGCCGCGACATGTCGGCGTCGAAAATGGTGGTGCCGGGAACGTCGGTATAGGGTTTGTCGAGTGACATGGGCTCGCCTCCTTTAAGATTGTTCGGGCCAGTATAGCCGCATCGGATTGTCGACCAGAAGCTTGCGCTGCAGCTCGGCCGTGGTCGCGATGTGCGGGATGAAGTCGACCAGCAGACCGTCGTCGGGCATGTGGTCCTTCAGATTGGGGTGCGGCCAGTCGGTTCCCCACAGCACGCGGTCGGGAAAGCTCTCGACGATGCGGCGGGCGAACGGCACCACGTCGCGGTAGGCGTTGCGCTCGCCGTCGAGCGCGGGCGGCCCGGATAGCGACAGCCGCTCCGGACAGCTCACCTTTGACCACACGTTGGGATGCAGCCGCATGAATTTCACGAACAGCTCGAATTCCGGACCGTTGACCGGCATGCGGACGTCCGGCCGCCCCATGTGGTCGACGACCACGGTGGTGGGCAGCGCAGTGAAGAAGTCCCACAATTCGGGCAGGTCCACCGCCTCGAAATAGATCACCACGTGCCAGCCGAGCCGGGCGATGCGCCCGGCGATCTCGATCAGCTCGTCGCGCGGCGTGAAGTCGACCAGGCGCTTGACGAAATTGAAGCGCACGCCGCGCACGCCGGCTTCGTGCATCGCCTCGAGTTCGGCGTCGCTGACGCTGCGGCGCACGGTCGCCACCCCGCGGGCCTTGCCGTCGGCGTGCCTGAGCGCGTCGATCATGGCGCGGTTGTCGGCGCCATGGCAGGTCGCCTGCACCACGACGTTGCGGGCGAAGCCGAGGTGGTCGCGCAGCGCGTAGAGCTGCTGGCGCGAGGCATCGCAGGGGGTGTATTTGCGCTCCGGCGCGTAGGGGTATTCGGCGCCGGGGCCGAACACGTGGCAATGGGCGTCGACCGCGCCGGCGGGCACCTTGAACTGCGGCCTGGTAGGATTGGCGTACCAGTCCAGCCACCCGGGGGTCTTCTGAAATTCCATCATTCACTCTTTGTCTTGAGGGTGGTGGTGTTGAGGGTGGCGAGGATGCGATCGGCCTCGATGCGCCAATCGCGCGATCGCGCGAAGTCGGGCGTGCCCCTGGCGCCGAACACGCCGTCATCGGCGAGATCGGCCATCCAGCCCTGGCGCTCGGCGGTGCCCTCCGACGACCACGGCGTCAACCCGATCTCGCGAACGGTCTCGGCCACCTCCCGCACCTCTTCGCTGCGGCGGCGGCCGTGTTCGATGACGCGCTGGAAGAAATAGGCGCCCTGCCGCTCCCAGTCGATGCCGGGAAAGGTTTCCTTGAAAGAAGCCAGCACGTCGTTCTCGACGCCGTAGGCCCGCGCGGTGGTGAAGCTTTCGATCACCAGGGCTTCCAGGCCCTTGATCATGACGCTGCGGCACATCTTTACCGCCGAGGCGACGCCGAGCCGCGGGCTCGCGGCCTTGGCGGCGAAACCGAGTTGGTTCAACAGCGGCGCCAGCTCGGCCGCGCCTTCGCCGCCGAGCAGCAGCGGCACCTTGATGCGGTAGGGCGGCAGCGAGGTCATCACCGCGCCTTCCACGTAGCGCCCGCCGCGCTGGTCGACGAGTTCGCCCGCCCGCTGCTTGGCGCCGGGCGAGGCGGAGTTGAAATCGAGGAACCAGGCCTTGGCCCGCACCGCGCCGGCGCAGGCCTGTGCCACCCGCACGGTCTGGCTCGCGGTCACCGCCGAGACGATCAGGTCGGCGCGGCCGGCGAGGTCGTGATGCGACGCCGCCAGCGCGACGCCATGGGCCGCGGCGTGCGCGCGCAGCGGCGCCGCCCGGTCGTCCTCGAGCTTGATGTCGTAGGCGGTGACCGCGACCTGGCGCGCGCGCAGATCTTCGGCGAGGATCCGCCCCACCTCGCCGTAGCCGACGAGGCCGACATGCCACTGCCCGGGATTGACCGCCATCGCCGTCAGCTCCAACACGCCACGCCTACTTGCCTTTCGCCTTCAGGGCCGCGTCGAGCCGCGGGAACACGCGCCGCGCGTTGCCCTCGTAGACCTTCTGCTTGTCCGCGGCGCTCAGGATCGTGGAGGCCTCGATATAGCGCTTGGTGTCGTCGAAATAGAAACCGGTCTCGGGATCGATGCCTTGCACCGCGCCGATCATCTCGCTGGCGAACAGCACGTTCTCGACCGGGATCACCTTGGTCAGCAGATCGATCCCGGGCTGGTGATAGACGCAGGTATCGAAGAAGATGTTGTGCAGCAGGTGGTCCTTGAGCAGCGGCTTCTTCAGCGCCTGCGCCAGCCCGCGGAAACGCCCCCAGTGGTACGGCACCGCGCCGCCACCGTGCGGGATCAGGAATTTCAGGGTCGGGAAATCCTTGAACAGGTCCGAGGTCAGGCACTGCATGAACGCAGTGGTGTCGGCGTTCAGGTAGTGCGCGCCGGTGGTGTGGAAGCAGGCGTTGCAGCTGGTCGAGACATGGATCATGGCCGGGATGTCGAACTCGACCATCTTCTCGTAGATCGGATACCAGTGCCGGTCCGACAGCGGCGGCGAGGTCCAGTGCCCGCCGGACGGATCGGGATTGAGATTGATGCCGACGAAGCCGTAGTCCTTGACGCACTTCTCGAGCTCGGGAATGCAGCTGCGCGGATCGACGCCCGGCGACTGCGGCAGCATCGCCGCGCCGATGAAGTTGTCCGGAAACAGCTTGCTGATGCGGAAGCACAGCTCGTTGCAGATCGCAGCCCAGGTCGACGACACGTTGAAGTCGCCGATATGGTGCGCCATGCAGCTGGCGCGCGGGCTGAACACGGTGAGATCGATGCCGCGCTCCAGCATCTTCTTGAGCTGGTTGGCTTCGATGGTCTCGCGCAGCTCGTCGTCGCTGATCTTGAGTTCGGCGGCCTTGGGGGCCAGCGCCGGATCCTTGATGCCGGCGATCTGGCGGTTGCGCCACTCCTCCAGCGCCTTGGGCGCGGTGGTGTAATGACCGTGAACGTCAATGATCACAAAATCACTCCTTGTCGTTTCGGGGCGCGTGTTTCCGGCCGCATTTCTTATTGCAGTGCAACATTTGTACACTTGAACAAAAACCGTTGAACGGTATATGCCAGCCGCCCCGGTTCGCCAAGCCGGCGTGGGGGCCAAATTTATTGCTCAACCAACAAATGACGGTGGCGCCGGTTCGCCCGGCCGACGCCAAGCACCGGCCGCTAACCAGCTGTGCTGGAATACCGGCGGCGCGGCCGCGGCGACCACCCCGAGATCACTGGGTGCGGTCATGAGGTCCCCAGGTTGCGGGGGCGCGCCGGCGCGGCCGTTCGGTTATCCAAAAAGCCTGACTGCAAATGCAGGCAACAGAACCGGGCTTCCATTGGAAAACTCGTCATGGCCGGGCTCGACCCGGCCATCCACGCTTTGCGACGAAGCGAGGCCCTAAAGAGTGGATGCGCGGGTCAAGCAACTGTCGATCAGGCGGTTGCCTGCTGGAAGGGTTTGCGATCGCGAACCATGGCATTCAGGATGGTGATGAGCTTTCGCATAACGGCCACGATGGCCGGCTTGAACTCCATTCCGCTTTGACGGAGGCGATCATAGAAGGGCCTGAGCACAGGCGACCTGGCTTTGATCGCGCTGAGGACAGCCATATAGAGGACGGTACGCACCTGGCGGCGGCCGCCGGAACATTTGCCGCCGCGATCGGTTCTGCCGGTCTGCCGAGCGTGAGGTGCCACTCCGACCAAAGAAGCAACGCGTCGGCGATCAAGCTGGCCAAGTTCGGGAAGATCCGCCAGCAACGTGGCCGACAGAACCGGCCCCACTCCCGGAGCCGTCCGTATGATCTTGGCATTGCTGGCGAAGTTTGGGTGCTCGGCGATGCAGACAGCAATGGCTTTGTCGAGAGTTGCGATCCGCAGCGCCAGCCCGGTGATCTGACGGGCGACGAAGGAGCGGACCACGCTATCCTCGGTCGTGTCCTGGTAGCTCAGTAGAGCGGTCTTCTCAGCCACCAGATGGCTTCTGTACCCGACCAGGGCGGAGAGCCGATCGGCGGCAGGGTCTGGCACGTAAGGTCGCAAGACGTCGATCGTCACCGCCAGACACCGCGCAATCATCATGGCATCGAGAGGATCAGTCTTGGCCCGACGCCTCAAAGCTTTCGCAAACGAGCGAACTTGGGAAGGGTCGACGATGTAGATCGGCAAACTTTTGGCAAACAAGCCTTTTGCCACCGCCCTCTCGTAACCACCCGAGGCCTCCAGGGCGACACCCCGGGGCTGCAGAGCACGCATTCTCGCACCGAGCTGCTTGATACCAGCCCGATCGTTCGCAACGCTAAAGCTCTCGCCGCTTGGATGGACGTAAACGTCCAACCGCGCTTTCGAAACATCGATGCCGACAAATATGGCGTCCTGTGGCATTCTCTCGCCTCCTGGCTTGTGCTGCGGGCTCGTGCCCAAGCAACTGTTGGGAGTGGGAAAGAACACGGACGCGGACCACGCTTGACCTCGGTCTTGCGATCCTGCCCGAAATCGGTCTCGCGCCCGGGCCGGAGGGAGGCTCAGTCCCTCCGGCATCCCATCAAAGCACAAGCCGCCGAGACAAGCCCGCGCATGACGAAGAAAGCGATCGCGCAACGCTAGAATAGCTACCGCAATCCCGCGTTGATCTTGTCGAGCGCGGCGGAGCCGGGGCACAGCGCGGCGTCGCCGAGCCGGTTCAGCGGCGTGCGCACGGTGCCGAAATGGGTGTGCAGGTCCTCGGCATCCGGGTCGATGAACAACAGTCCGGTGACGATCCGGCCTTCCAGGGCCTGCTGCTGCAGGAAATTCATGGCGGCGAGGCGGTCGCGCGGATCGTAGTCGTCGTTGAGCTTGCGCAGCTGCAGCACGGTGCCGTCATGCTGGGTCACCGAGACCACGTCGCCCGGCGCGTAGTCGACGGTGATCGGCTCGCGGCCGAGCAGGAAGTCGAGCCGGTTGACCGCTTCGTTGTGGGCGCGGACGTAGTCGAGGCTCTTGGTCGAGCCGGGATGGTTGTTGAAGGCGATGCAGGGCGAGATCACGTCGATGAAGGCGGCGCCGCGATGCTCGATCGCGGCCTTGATGATCGGAATGAGCTGCGCCTTGTCGCCGGAAAAGCTGCGCGCCACGAACGTCGCCCCGAGCTGCAGCGCCATCGCCACCAGGTCGATCGAGTTGTCGGTGTTGACCGCGCCCTTCTTCGACTTCGAGCCGCGGTCGGCGGTGGCCGAGAACTGCCCCTTGGTCAGCCCGTAGACGCCGTTGTTCTCGACGATGTAGGTCATGTTGACGCCGCGGCGCAGCGAATGGGCGAACTGGCCGAACCCGATCGAGGCGGAATCGCCGTCGCCCGAGACGCCGAGATAGATCAGGTCGCGGTTGGCGAGATTGGCGCCGGTCAGCACCGACGGCATCCGGCCGTGCACCGAGTTGAAGCCATGGGAGGCGCCGAGGAAATAGTCCGGCGTCTTCGACGAGCAGCCGATGCCGGAGATCTTGGCGACGCGGTGCGGCTCGACCGCGAGCTCCCAGCAGGCCTCGATGATCGCCGCCGAGATCGAGTCGTGGCCGCAGCCGGCGCACAGCGTCGAGGTCGAGGCCTCGTAGTCGCGCCGGGTGAAGCCGAGTTCGTTCTTCGGCAGCGACGGGTGATGGAATTTCGGCTTGGTGAGATAGGTCATGACATCGCCTTTCGCAGCGGCGTGACTTTCAGGGTGTCGAGCCAGCCGCCGATCGCGCCCGAGATGAAGCGCGCGGTGATCGAGGTGCCGTCGTAGTGCAGGATCGGAACCAGCCGGACCGGGTCGATCGAAAGCTCGTTGACGATCAGCGAGCGCAGCTGGGAATCGCGGTTCTGCTCGACCACGAACACCACGTCGTGGTCGGCGATGAAATTGGCGACGTCCTGGTGGAACGGAAACGCGCGCACCCGCATCAGGTCGAGCGCGTGGCCGCGCTGCGCCAGGATCTCGCTCGCCTCCGCCATCGCCGGCGCGGTCGAGCCGAAATAGATCACCCCGTAGCGGGTCGACGTCGGCGCGCTGACGCGCAGCGGCGCCGGCAGGATGTTCTTTGCCGTCTCGAGCTTGCGCAGCAGCCGCTGCATGCCCTCCACGTAAGTGGCGCCGCTCTCGGAATAGCGGGCACGGGCATCATGCGAGGTGCCGCGGGTGAAGAAGCTGCCCTTGTCCGGATGGGTGCCCGGATAGGTGCGGTAGCCGATGGCATCGCCGTCCACATCCATGTAGCGGCCGAAATCCCTGGCCTTGTCGAGATCGTCCGCCGACAGCACCTTGCCGCGGTCGTAGCGGCGGCTATCGTCCCAGGACAGCGGCCGGCACAGCCGATGGTTCATGCCGATATCGAGGTCGAGCATGACGAACACCGGCGTCTGCAGGCGGTCGGCGAGGTCGAACGCGGCGGCGCCGAATTCGAACGCCTCGGCCGGATCCTCCGGCAGCAGCAGCACGTGCTTGGTGTCGCCGTGGGAGGCATAGGCGCAGTTGATCAGGTCGCATTGCTGGGTGCGGGTCGGCATGCCGGTGGAGGGACCGGCGCGCTGCACGTCGAACACCACCGCCGGGATCTCGGCGAAATAGGCGAAGCCGAGAAACTCCTGCATCAGCGAGATGCCGGGGCCGGAGGTCGCGGTAAAGGCGCGGGCGCCGTTCCAGGCGGCGCCGATCACCATGCCGATCGAGGCGATCTCGTCTTCCGCCTGCACGATGGCGTAGCGCGCGTCGCCGGTCTCGGGATCGTGGCGGAAGCGCTTGCAGTAATGGGCGAAGCCCTCGGCCAGCGAGGACGACGGCGTGATCGGGTACCAGGCGCACACGGTGGCGCCACCGTACACCGCGCCGAGCGCGGCGGCGGCGTTGCCCTCGAGCAGGATGCGGTCGCCGACCTTGTCGACGCGCTTGAGCCTGAGCCCGATCGGGCAGGAAAAATTCTTCAGCGCATGGTCGCGGCCGAGCTGCAGCGCGTGGATGTTCGGCGCGATCAGCTTGTCCTTGCCCTTGTACTGCTCGCCGATCAGCTTCTCCAGCTCGGCGAAATCCATACCGAGCAGCGCCGACAGCGCGCCGACGCAGATGATGTTCTTGAACAGCTGGCGCTGCCGCGGATCGGAATATTCGGCGTTGCAGATCGCGGTGAGCGGCAGGCCGATGACGTTGATGTCGGCGCGCAGCTGCCCGGGCGGAATGGCGCGGGTGGAATCGTAGACCAGGTAGCCGTCGGGCTCGAGCGAGAGCACGTCGGCGGCGAAGGTCTGCGGGTTCATCGCGATCATCAGGTCGGTGCCGCCGCGGGCGCCGAGATGGCCGGCCTCGGTGACGCGGATCTCGTACCAGGTCGGCAGCCCCTGGATGTTGGACGGAAACACGTTGCGCGGCGCCACCGGGATGCCCATGCGCATGATGGCGCGCGCGAACATCTCGTTGGCGCTGGCCGAGCCGGAGCCGTTGACGTTGGCAAAGCGGATGACGAAGTCGTTTACGCCGCTGATTGGGTTCTGGGCTGGCATGCTTGTTCCGCGTGAGTCATGTCGATCAGGTATTTTTGCATGTCCCACGCGCCGGTGGGGCAGCGTTCGGCGCATAGCCCGCAGTGCAGGCACACATCCTCGTCCTTGACCATGACGCGGCCGG
>JBKQQE010000407.1:0-4688 GCA_052326245.1 Xanthobacteraceae bacterium
CGCGTTTCGCGGGAACACCCCTGTAGGGGTGCCTCCCGTGGGCCCCTGTGGCGGAACTGGTAGACGCGCTCGACTCAAAATCGAGTTCCGCAAGGAGTGCTGGTTCGATTCCGGCCAGGGGCACCAATCTCACCAGTGATTCAAGCCTTCCCTTTCCTTTGCGAAAATCTTCTGTCTGCGTCGGCAGGTCGTACATCGTTGCGGCGATGATCAACGCGACCAGAAGATGCATGGTCGGAAGCCCTCACCCCGCCTGCTCCTGCCGCAGCGCCGGCACCGCAGCAACCCGCCCGAACAGGATTCGCCGCTGCATTTCGTCGAACGTGGTGTTGGCGTCGGCTTCCGTCGTCAGCAGCGACACGACGATGGCGACGCAGAACGACAGCGGCATGCAGATGATGGCCGGGTTGCGCAGCGAGACAAACCACCACGCGGCATCGATCTCCGCCAGCTTCTTGCCCAGGATGTCGACCTGGATGGTCGGGGAGAGATAGATCAGCACGAGCGAGCTCAGCGTCCCGACCAGGATGCTCGCCACCGCGCCCGGGGTCGTGAAGCGGCGCCAGAAGATCGCCAGGACCAGCGACGGGAAATTGGCCGCGCAGGCGATCGAGAACGCGAGCCCGGCCATGAACGCCACGTTCTGGCCCTCGAACGCGACCCCGAGGAGGATGGCGAGCACGGAGATGCCCACGGTCGCGACCCGCGCCACCTTGAGCTGCTCGGCCTCGGGTGCGCTGCCGTGCCGGATGACGTTGGTCCAGACGTCGTGGCAAAGGGTGGCGACGCCGGAGAGCGTCAACCCGGCGACCACGGCGAGCATGGTCGCGAAAGCCACCGCGCAGATGAAGCCGAAAAACGCGTTGCCGCCGACCGCCAATGCCAGCAACGGCGCCGCCATGTTGCCGCCGCCGCCCGCCCTGGCCACGGCTTCCGCGCCGACCAGCACCATCGCGCCGAAGCCGATGATGAACACCATGAGATGGAAGAAGCCGATCAGCCCGGTGGCGTAGAGAATCGACAGCCGCGCGGCCTTGAAATCCTTCACCGTATAGACCCGCATCAGCACATGCGGCATGGCCGCGGTCCCGAACATCAGGCCGAGACCGAGCGACATCGCATCCCACTGCCCGGAGACCACCCGCGATCCCGGCTGCAGGACCCTGGTCCCGTACTTCTCGGCCGCCGCCGCAAACAGCCTGAGCGGGTTCATGTCGAAATGCGTCAGCACCAGAATGGCGAGCAGGACGCCGCCGGCCATCAGCAGCGCCGCCTTGACCACCTGCACCCACGTGGTCGCCAGCATGCCGCCGAACAGCACGTAGACCAGCATGACGCTGCCGACCAGCACCACCGACCAGGTGTAGGGCAGGCCGAACAGCAGCTTGATCAGCGATCCCGTCGCCACCATCTGGGCGATCAGATAGAACAGGATCACGGCAAGCGTTCCGATCGCGGCCGCAAGCCGCACCGGCCGCTGGCTGAGCCGGTAGGCGACGACGTCGGCGAAGGTGAACTTGCCGACGTTGCGCAGCGGCTCGACGATCAGGAACAGGATAATCGGCCAGCCGACCAGCCATCCGATCGAATAGATCATGCCGTCAAAGCCGTTCGACGTCACGATGCCCGCGATGCCAAGCAGGGCGCCGGCGCTGAGGAAGTCGCCGGCGAGCGCCCAGCCGTTCTGCCAGGCGGTGACCTCGCCGCCGGCGGCGAAGAACTGCTCCGTCGTGCGGGTGCGTCGCGCAGCCCAATAGGTGATGAGCAAAGTGAGCGCCATGAAGGCGAAGAAAAAGCCGATGGAAAGGCTGTTGCTGCCCATCTTCGTCGTCGCCCCTTCTACCGGCCGAGGTCGCGGATGCCCGGATCGAACACCCGGTTCGCCCACAGCACGTAGACGAGGCAGAGCAGGAACGAGGAGATGATGACGAGCGGACCGAGCACGATGCAGAGCGACAGGCCCGGCGCCAGCATCGTTCCCAGCAACGGCTTGTCGAACGCGAACAGCGCCATGAAGCCGAAATAGATCACGATCATGGCTGCGCTCAGCACGAGCGCGATCGAAAGCCGCTGCTTGGCCAGCGCGGCACCGCTTGGCAGCGCGCCTGGCGCGGTACCGGCAATACTGGATGTCTCTGCGCTCACGTTGCCCTCTTCATCTGCGGACCGGCGGAAACCAGCTTCCGGTGCCCCCGCGGCAAAGGGAACTACCCAATTTTGCAATCCGCCGTGCGCAATTCCGCTAGTACGCCGACCTGCATGGCCGGATCCTGCCTGAAGGTGTTCCTGAGAAATGTCCCGACCGCGCGAATGCGCGGGGCGAATTGCAGGTCGCTGTGAACGTTGAGCCAGACTTCGCGGGTGGTGGTGGCGACGTCCGGGAGCACCGCAACGAGGTCCGGGCAACCGGCGGATGCGAAACTCGGCAGCAACACGATCCCGAGACCGCCGGCGGCGGCATTCATCTGGGCGATCATGCTGTTGGAATGAAAGGCAACGCGCGGGTCCTCGATGACGTCGGCGAGCCAGCGCACCGACTCCACCTGGATCAGGTCCTCGATATAGGACACGAACCAGTGGTCGCCCAGGTCGCGCAAGCTGCCGGGCACGCCGTAGCAATCGAGATAGCTGCGGCTGGCGAACAGCCCGAGCCGAAACTTGCCGATCCGTTCGGAAATCAGGCCCGGGCCGGGAGGCCGGAAGAAGGAGACGAACAGGTCGGCCTCGCGCTTGTGGACATAGACCGTCTGCGGCGAGGTCACGAGCTCCACGGTGAGCCGCGGCGCGGCCCGGCGCAGATTGCTGAAGCGTTGCGCCAGATAGAGCGAGGCGATGCCCTCCATCGTCGCCAGTCGCACGGTCCCCGCAAGATCCTCGGTATTGCCGGTGCTGGCTTCCTCGCGGATCGCGATGACGGCGCTCTCGACCCGCTCGGCGTGGCGCAACAGCCGTTCGCCGACCTCGTTGAGCTTGAGGCCGGTGCGATGGCGTTCAAACACCGCGATCCCGAGCGAGCTTTCCATCTGGGAGATGCGCCGGCTCACGGTGGAATGGTCGAGCCGCAACCGCTTGGCGGTCTGGCTCAGGTTTCCGGCGCGGGCGGCATGCAGAAAGACCCGCAGATCGTCCCAGTTCAGCGTGTCGAACATCGCGGCTCCCAATTTTTGACTAAGTGATTGCCAGATTATGCAATTCCCGTTCCAGGTCCAGGCGCTCCGATCTGCCGCAACAGGCCTTGCAATAATTCATATGCGCACGGCGGAGCGCCGAATGCTAACGGTCGGATCTCTCGGGAAATGCAATCGGAACGTCCAATGCTTCCTCGTTTCAAGGCCGCCGCGGTTCACGCCGCCCCCGTCTTTCTCGATCGTCATGCCACCACCGAGAAGGCGATTTCGATCATGCGCGAGGCCGCCAAGGCCGGCGCGGAGCTGATCGCGTTTCCGGAAACCTATATCCCGGCCTTTCCGGTGTGGGCCGCCTTGTGGGCGCCGATCGACAACCACGATCTGTTCGTGCGCATGGCGGAGCAGTCGGTGCTGGTCGACGGCCCGGAGGTTGCGCGACTGAGCGCCGAAGCGCGGTCGCTCGGCGTCACGCTCTCGATCGGCATCAGCGAGCGCTCGCCGGTCAGCGCCGGCGGTCTGTGGAATTCGAACCTGCTGATCGGCGAGGACGGCAGCGTTCTCGTCCATCATCGCAAGCTGGTGCCGACGTTTTATGAGAAGCTGGTCTGGTCGTCGGGCGACGGTGCCGGCCTTAGGGTGGCTGAAACGCGCCTCGGCCGGGTCGGCTGCCTGATCTGCGGCGAGAATACCAATCCGCTCGCCCGCTTCGCCTTGATGGCACAAGGCGAGCAGGTCCACATCTCGAGCTGGCCGCCGATGTGGCCGACGCGCCGGCCCGACGGCGGCGGCAACTTCAATAATGTGGCGGCCAACCGGATTCGGGCGAGCGCGCATTCCTTCGAAGCCAAGGCGTTCGGGATCGTCACCGCCGGTTTCATGGACACGGCGATGCGCTCGTTCCTGATCGCGCGCGATCCCGCCATTGCCCAGGTGATCGATCGCACGCCGCGGGCCGCGAGCTTCTTCGTGGATCCGACGGGCGAAACTCTCGGCGACATGCTTCAGGACGACGAGGGCATCGCCTACGCGGACCTGGACCTCAACCGCTGCGTCGAGCCGAAGCAGTTCCACGACGTCGTCGGCTACTACAACCGGTTCGACATCTTCGAGCTGTCGGTCAATCGGACCCGGCTGACGCCGGCGAAATTCAGCGACGAGGCGCGGGACGCATCGCCCCCGCAGCCGGCCGATTACGCGGGTCCCCCGGACGAGTCCGAAGCTTCAACTTGAGCCCGCGCACGCTTTGCCGAAGGCCTGAACCGGAGAGAATGTTCTTTCGCGAACTTGCCGCAGACGGTCCGCGCCCACAACTGCCGCATCTTGCCGCGGCGGACGAACAACGGCATGCTGGGCAGCACTCCCCGGGCCGGGAGCAGGACATCCCCCTAACAGGCCCACAGGACCAGACCGTGACGACCGCATTGCGTCAGCGCGTAGAAACCTTGTGTTCCGCCTACGGCCGCGGAAACATCGAATTCGTTCTCGGCTTCGTCGATGAAGACGTCGACTTTGTCAGCTACGCGCCGGTCGAGATCTTCCCTTGCCTGGGGAAACAGCACG
>JBKQQE010000408.1:0-3516 GCA_052326245.1 Xanthobacteraceae bacterium
GGGGGGGGGGGGGGGCAGCCGGTGGGGTTATGGCGGTGTCCGGAGGGCTGGAATTTATACTGCAAAAACAATTGGATAGATTGGCGGTTTAGGTTCGGCGTCATGGCCGGGCTCGACCCGGCCATCCACACTTCCTTCTCGGCGACAGCTCCAACGTGTGGACCCGCGGGTCAAGCCCGCGGGTGACGCGGAGAATGTGGTTTGCGCCGTGCGCCCATCTCATCCCCCGTCATGGCCGGGCAGCGCGATCCGTCTCAGACGGATCGCTAGGACTAAGGTCTCCCGGCCATCCACGTCTTTCCTTCGCCGCGAGTCTCTGAAGACGTGGATGCCCGCGACAAGCGCGGGCATGACGGTCGAATATGAGGAAGCTCTCTCGCGTGATCGGTACACGCCGTGGGCAATTCCACTCGCCACGCGGGTGACGCGGAAAGCTCACGCCACGAACAGGTCGCGCTGCGCCGCCGGCTCGGGCTCCGCAGCCACAGCCACCGCCGTCGCCGCCGCCGCCGCGCCGAAGTGATGCAGCAGCCGCAAGCTGTCCGCATTGCCGCGCATAAGCCGCCCGAGATCGTCCGCCGGCATCGGCCTCGCCAGCAGATAGCCCTGCACGGTGTCGCAGCCGAGCCGCCGCAGATGCGCGAGCTGGGTCTCGGTTTCCACCCCTTCCGCCAGCACCTCGATGCCCAGCGCCCGGCCGAGGCCGACGATCGCCGCGGTGATTTCCATGCCCTTGGGGTCGCCGGGAATGTCGCGCACGAAGCTCTGGTCGACCTTGAGCTTGTCGACCGGGAAGCGCTTCAGGTAGGCGAGCGAGGAATAGCCGGTGCCGAAATCGTCGATGGCGAGCGTCGTGCCGAGCGCCTTCAGCGCGGCCAGCGTCGCCTCCACCTCGGGGCCGGGCGCCATCAGGCTGCCCTCGGTGATTTCGAGCTCGAGGTGATGCGCCGGCAGGCCGCTTTCGGCGAGCACGGTGGCGACGGTGGGGGCGATGTCCGGGCGCCTGAACTGCCGCGGCGACAGGTTCACCGCCATGGTGTCGAGCGCAAGGCCCTGGTCGCGCCACGCCTGCATCTGCCGGCAGGCTTGGCGCAGCACCCATTCGCCGAGCGGGATGATCAGCCCGGTGTCTTCCGCCACCTTGATGAACTGCGCCGCCGGCACCATGGCGCCGCCCGGCGGCTGCCAGCGGATCAGCGCCTCGACGCCGGTGATGCGGCCGTCGGCGCAGCGCACCAGCGGCTGGTAGTGCAGCGTGAATTCGTTTCGCTCCAGGCCGCGGCGCAGCCGCCGCTCCATGTCGACGCGGTGGTCGACGGCCTGCGTCAACGCGCGGCTGTAGAAGCGCAGGCCGCCCCCGCCCGCGCCCTCGGCCTTGGCCTCGTAGAGCGCGGCGTCGGCGTTGCGGATCACCTGGTCGACGCTGACGCCGTCCCTGGGGAACTGGCAGACCCCGATCGAGGTAGCGGTGAAGACCTCCTGGCCGCCGGAAAGCACGAAGGCGGGTCCGAGCGCGTCGATCAGGCCCTGCGCCAGCGCGCGCGCCTCTTCGCAGTCTGCGATATCCTGCGCCAGCACCACGAACTCGTCGCCGCCCATCCGCGCCAGCAGCTCGCCGCGGGCGAGCCGCGTGGCGAGCCTTGCCGCGACCTGCCGCAACAGGTCGTCGCCGGCGGCGTGGCCGAGGCTGTCGTTGACGTTCTTGAACTGGTCGAGATCGAGCAGCAGCAGCGCGCCCTGGGTGCCGCGCGCGGCGGTGTGGCCCAGCATCGCCGCGAGCCGGCTCTCCACCATGAGGCGGTTGGGCAGCCCGGTCAGGGTGTCGTAATGGGCGAGGTGTTCGAGCTCGGCTTCCTTGGCCTTCAGCGCGCGCTGCGGCGCCACCACGCCGGCCACGAACAGCGCGCGGTACAGCATCACATAGGCCACGGCCTTGTAGAGGTGGCCGATCAGGTTCAACAGGTCGGTGAGGTCGCCGTACAGCGTGAAGAACAGTTCGGAGAGGCCGAGCACCCAGGCGCCGGCGGCGAGAAAATACTGGTTGGCGGCATGCCGGCCGCCGGCGCGGCGCATCAGCAATGCCGCGGCGGCGAAATAGCCCGCCGCCAGCACGTATTCGGCGCCGATCTTGAACGGTGTCAGCCCCAGCCCCTCGACGAAGGTCGATGGCAGCCAGTCGCGGTGCAGAAAGCCCAGCCACCACACCGCGAAGCTCACAGTGATCGCCGCGGCCACCGCGGCGAAGCAGGTCCGCGGCCTCCAGCTCTGCACCGGCAGCACCGCCACCGCGAGCAGGCCCAGCGCCGCCAGCGTGCGGCCGGCGAGCCAGAAATCGATCGCCTTCTCCGGCGCGCTGGCGCCGAGCACGTCGGGCATCCCCGGGTAGGACAAAGTGTGGGCGAAATCGATCAGCGCCACGCCGAGGAAGGTCGCCGCCAGCAGCACGATGTGGCTGTCGTTCTCCTCGCCGCGCAGGTTCCAGCCGAGCCCGAACACCATCAGCGACACCGCCATGGCGACGAATTCGAGCCCGGTGTGGATCGGCAGGTAGTCGGCGGCAACGGGGAAGAAGCGCGCCGCCGGCAGCAGCGGGCCGGCGACGAGGAGCAGTGTCAGCCCGATCACGGTGACGGCGAGGCGGCGGATCTGGGGGCCGAAGGTCCGGCCGGGCGCTTCAGAGGTCATGGATTCGGGCACGCGGGTGTCGGGGCGAAACGGAGTTTCGATCCGATCACACAAGCCGTTAACAGGCAGCGAAAGGCGGCGGGGGCGGGGTTAACGGGATGGTAAGGGTTTTGGGCCGGACGGTTCTATTTTCGTCATGGCCGGGCAACGCGATCCGTCTCTGACGGATCGCTAGGACTAAGGTCTCCCGGCCATCCACGTCTTTCTTGCTGCAAGGCTGTGAAGTCGTGGATGCCCGGCAGCGCAGACAAGTTTACGCAGTCTGCGCAAGGCAGACTGCTATGGCCGGGCATGACGACAAAAAGGTCTTTCGCGTATTGTTGCAAGAGCTCGTCGCGGCTTCCACTTACCGCCCCTCACTCCGCCTTCAGCTGCAGGATCTCTTCCGGCGTCTCCCGCACCTGGACGCTCTGGGCAGCACTGCCGACCGCGAAGTCGATCATGGTGAAGCCGGCTTTGCCGGCGCCGGCCACCGGGCGCAGGGCCAGCGCATTGCCGAGATTCACGAACACGGGGTTCTTGTCGGTGTCGGTGCACCGGACCCATCGATCGCCCATGGCTGTCTCCCTGCGTTTGCGCTGCGCGTCCTTACCGATTTGGGGGAGCTTCCGGCGGCGTCAAGCCGGCGTGTGTCCGGACCGGGCGATGGGGGGCTGAAATTCTCCGGCACTGAACTGTTCCCTCCCCCCTGGTGGGGGAGGGTCAGGGAGGGGGGTGATGGAGAAGCCGCAGCGTGACAGGTCGCTCACTACGCCCTCGCATCAATTTCAGAGCGCGCGGCTTACCCCCCACCCCAGCCCTCCCCCGCAAGGTGGGAGGGTGCGCGGCCCC
>JBKQQE010000409.1:0-3889 GCA_052326245.1 Xanthobacteraceae bacterium
TGGTGATCGGCAACGGCCTCTACCGCAACGCGCCGCAGCTGCCGAACCCGCCGAGCGACGCCCGCGCGGTGGCGAAGACGCTGCGCGACATCGGCTTCTCGGTGATCGAGGCGACCGACCTCGACCGCGCCGGCATGGAAAAGGCGGTGCTGGAGTTCCTGCAGCGCGCGCCGACCGCCGCGGTGCGGCTGTTGTTCTACGCCGGGCACGGCATCTCGATCGACGGCAACAACTACCTGGTGCCGGTCGACGCCACGGTCGCCAACAAGAACGCCGCGCTGTTCGAGCTGATCGACATCGACCGCATTCTCAAGGGCCTCGACGACGAGGCCCGGGCCAACGTCATCATCCTCGACGCCTGCCGCGACAATCCGTTCGAGCCCCGGCTGATGCCGAGCCGGTCCGCCGGCAGGGGCTCGGGGCTGGTCGCCTACCAGTCGGTCGGCAGCGGCACGCTGATCGCCTTCGCCACCGCCCCCGGCAACACCGCGGCCGACGGCACCGGGGCGCACAGCCCGTTCACCACCGCGCTGCTCAAATATATCGGCGCCCCGGGCATCGAGGTGAACCAGATGCTGACCCGCGTTCGCATCGATGTCGCCGCCGCCACCGAGCGCAAGCAGATCCCCTGGGTGAACTCGTCATTGCTCGGCGACGTCTATCTCGGCCCCGAACAGCGGTCGAAGCGTTAGTGCATGATCCGACCGACTTGCGGGGGACCAGGAAATACGCAAACCTCCGGGCGGCAACGGGAACGGAGGGGGGGCCATGAAAGCGTTGTTTTTCACGTCAGCCGTCGCGGCCTTGGCGGCATTGCTGCTGGTTGGGCCCGCGCCTGCCAAGGACGTCGTTGTCGGCGGCGCCGCCATCACCGTCACGCCGCCGCGCGGGCAGTGCGAGCTCGACCCGAACATCACCACCGACAAGTCCCTGCTCGCCCAGACCACCCAGATGACCGAGAACTCCGGGACCCCGCTGCTGGCGATCTATGTCGACTGTCAGCAGCAGCTCGACTGGCGGGCGGGAAAGCTCAAATACATCGGCAAGAAAACCCTCATCGAAACGCTGAAACAGGACCAGCATGAGACCGTCCCGGCGATCTGCGCCGACATGCGCGAACAGGGCAAGAAATACGCGGCGGACGACGTCGAGAGGGTGAAGAAGGACCTGGCGGACACCTCTCGCCAGAAGCAGCGATACGACGGCACGCTGTTTCTCGGGGTGCTCGACGAAACGCCGGAGGCCTGCGTCGCCGCCCTGGTGCAAACCTTCCACCTCGGCACGCTGCCCATCACCCAGCTGACGATCTTTTCGAGCATGAGCGTCCGCGGACACACGATCTATTTCTACTCGGCGTCCCCCTATGTCGACGAGCAGTCCACCAAGACGGCGCTGCCGCTTCACAAGGGGGATGTCGCGGCGTTTCTGGCGCAGAACAAATAGCGGCTGCGTCAGCCGCCCGCGGCCCCCGCCGGCTTCGCCGCCAGCTCGGCAGAGGCGTCCTTCGCTTCTTCCTGCCGGATCAATTCGACCAGCGTGCGTCGCTTGTCTTCGTCACAGGTCTCGCTGAGGAGCTTGCGGTAGAGCTTGAGGTTCTCGCTACGGATGAATCTGTCCATGACGCCACGCTCCCGTTAAGGACAGGCGCGAATTCAATTGGTTTCGCAGTCGCCGGCGGCCGGCGATGGTGGAAACATACGCCCCGGCAGACTCCGTGTCGCTCGAATTCCGCCATCCCCGCCGCAGCGGTTCCCAAAGTTCCACGCATCGTATCTACGAATGCAACGTGTGGTTCACGGGCCTGGCGGACCAGGGCGAACTGCGGTGACGAACGCGCGATGTTCAGCCGCCGCGCCCTCGCCGCGTCGCCGAGGTCGTCGACTGACGGCGACATTCCGACATCGTCGTTCCGACGTGGTGAGCCGCATCGCTGCGCTTTCCGGCCTGAGCCTGACAGCCACGCGCGGGCGCGACTGCAAATCATTGCACTATGCGACCCGATTCCGGCATCAGGGTAAACGCTCGCTTAACCATCGGCGCTCCGCGTCGAGGGCTGCCCGGCCGCCGGCGTCGGAACTCGCCGCAGTCCGACCCCGGTTCCAAGTGCCTGTTCCATTGGCAGGTTCCGTCGGTGCCAGGCCGCACCCGCGGGCGCGGTTGCGGATCGCGACAATGCACCAAACCCCTGCGGCAGGCCCGCAACCGGCGTTGTCCCGGACCGGAGCGGTGCTGTAACTCTTGGGTAACTCTCAATTCTAACCCGACTTCCACCTGTGGCGCGCTACCCCTCGGCCCAGGGAGAAAAGACAGATGGGGAAGCTTGTGGCTGCGCTGAGTGCGGTTTGGGGCCGCCGGCGCGCGACCGGTCCCGACCGACGCGGCGACGCCGCGGCGGTGTCCGGACGCCACGTGGTGCGCTGGGTGATCGGCTGCGGCGCGGTCGTCATCCTGGGCGTCATCCTCGCCGTCGCCTTCATGATCGAACAGCACCGCGAACACGTGCTGCAAAGCACCGAGCGCGAGCTGCGCAACACCGTGCTGCTGCTGGCGCGCCATTTCGACCAGCAGATCAGCCAGATCCGCGACGGGCAGAAGGACTTCGTCGCCCAGATCCGCGCCTCCGGCGTGCACACGCCCGAGGACTTCGCCCGCGAGATGTCGAGCGAATTGACCCACGCGATGCTGCAGGACAAGGTCAACACCGCGTCCGACGTCACCAGCATGTGCATCTACGACGCAGACGGGCGTCTGATCAACAGCTCGGTGCCCGGCAAGGTCGAGCCCTTCAGCATCGGCGACAAACCGTATTTCCAGTCGCTGAAATCGCCATATGCGAGCCCATTCGCGATCGAAATGGTCAACAACCCCTTGTTCGGCGGCTGGGTGATCGTGCTGGCGCACCGGGTCGCGGGCGCCAACGGCGAATTCCTCGGGGTGGTGTCGATGGGGATCCTACCCGGCACGCTGGAGCGCTTTTTCGCCTCCGTCACGCTCAGCGACGACTCCACCATCACGATGTTCAACCATGAATCAGTGCTGCTGGCGCGATACCCGCACGCCGAAAACATGCTTGGAAAGAACTTCCTCGCGCTGCACCCCCGCAACACCGGTGACAGCATCCTCAGCAACGCCCGGCGCGACGGCCAGGCCGTGGTGCGCTTCAAGAGCCCGGTCGACGCCAAGGATCGTCTGGGCGCCGCACAAATGCTGAGCGGATACCCGATCACGCTGGTGGCGACGACGACCATCGAGGCCGCGCTTGCCGGCTGGCGCGCGCAGACCCGCTTCCAGCTCAGCGCCGCCGCGTTCTCGGCCCTGGTCATCGCCGCCATGCTGTACCTGATCGTGCGCCAGATCTCGCGCCAGCATCACGCCTCGCGCCAGCACCTGGCGCAGGAAAAGAAGCGGCTCGATACCGCCATCAACAACATGCAGCAGGGCCTGCTGATGTATGATGCATCGGGCCGGCTCATCGTGTGCAACGAACGCTACATCGACATGTTCGGACTGTCGCGCGAGGTGGTGAGGCCGGGCCGCTCGTTCCGCGAACTTCTCATCCATCACTCGGAGCGAGGTTCGTTTTCCCACGACATCGACACCTACTGCTGTTGGGTGGCCGATCAACTGAAGACCGGGGCGCCCACGACGGCGACCTTCTCGACGAAGAGGGGCCAGACCATACAGATCGTGTACTCGCCGCTTGCGGACGGCAGCTGGGTCACCACCATGGAGGACATCACGGAACGTCGTCGCGCCGAACAGCGCATCGCCCACCTCGCCCACTACGATCCGCTGACCGACCTGCCGAACCGCATCCTGTTCCAGGAGCGGCTGGAACACGAGCTCAAGAGCCTCGGCGAGGACGGCCGCTGCGCCGTGCTCTATCTCG
>JBKQQE010000410.1:0-2546 GCA_052326245.1 Xanthobacteraceae bacterium
GCCACAGCAGTCTGCCTTGCGCAGACTGCGTAGACTTGTCTGCGCTGCCGGGCATCCACGTCTTCACAGCCTTACGACAAGAAAGACGTGGATGGCCGGGAGACCTTCGTCCTGGCGATCCGTCAGAGACGGATCGCGCTGCCCGGCCATCACCGAAGGATGGGTCAACGCATCGGGAAAATGCCCCAACACGTGAACCCGTAGATGTGCCGGGCCGACGGCTTGCCAGAGTCCACTATGCCCCCGATAGACGACGACCGTTGCATGGCAGCGAAACGACGCTACGTGCCAAACGCAGACATCAATCCGCGGTTCAACTAAGCACAACTGACGCGGTCCGCTGGAGCACTGCTGATCTGAGGTAGACAGCTAGATCATGATGTCTAGCGGCCGAGCTGCGCGCAAGCCTCGCCGCTCGGCAAGATTTCTACAGCACTGCGTCCGTCAATTGCTCGCGCATGCGCGGAACCACGAAGTCGACGAAGGCGCGCAGCTTCAAAGGCAACCGGCTCTGCGTGTCGTAGACGAGATGCACGGGGCGCGGCGGCGGCTCGAAGGACTCCAGCACGATCTTCAGCCGACCCGCGCGCACGTGGTCGATCACCTGGTAGGACACCGCGCGAACCAGCCCTGCTCCGGAGAGCCCCGCGTCGATCGCCGCATCGATCGTGTTGACGCTGAGGCGGGAGCGGAACGACGCGGTCATCTCCGCGCCTTCAGATTCGAAGACCCAGGAGCTCAACACGGACACGCTCTGAAACGAAATCACGCTGTGCCCCGCGAGATCATCGGGCGTCAACGGGATCCCGTTCGCGGTGAGATAGTCGGGACTCGCGCAAATCACGTGTCGAACCGTCCCCAGACGAGTGGCGATCAGGCTGCTGTCCGGCAGAGGACCGATGCGAAGCGCGACGTCGACCTGATCGTCGAGGAAGTGGGCGACCCGGTCGGTCATGACGAGGCCGACCGAAACATTGGGGTACGCTGCCAGGAAGCGCGTCACCACCGGCAGAACATGCAGCCGTCCGAACATGATCGGCGCGGTGACCACCAGATCCCCCTTCGGCTCGATGTATTCGCCCGCGGCGGCGCGCTCCGTTTCGGTTACCTGCTCCAGGATCGCCTTCGCGGCCGTGACGTAAGAGCGCCCGGCCGGCGTCAGTTCCAACCCCTTCGCCGACCGGATCAGCAAAGTGGCGTTCAGGTGCGCCTCCAGCTCGGCGACCTTGCGACTGACCGTTGCGAGCGGAACCCGCAGTTTGCGGCTCGCCTTCGACAGACTGCCGCTCTCGACCGCGGCAACCAGCACGGACATGGCTTCCAGACGGTCCAAGGGCCCCTTCCATCAAACGAGAGGTCTCCTCCCAAACTTAGTGCCTGCCGCCAATTTTTGGAAGGACATAAAAACGAAGGGAACGGCGGCGGCGCAGCGTCCGCCGGCTTCGAGGAGAGACCACCGATGACCACTCGCACCCACTACCGGAACGCCACCGTGAACGGCCGCAAGATCTTCTACCGCGAGGCCGGCGACCCCTCCGCTCCGACCATCCTGCTGCTGCACGGCCTGCCGACCAGCAGCCAGATGTTCCGAGACCTGATGCCGGCGCTCGCCGACCGCTTCCATCTGGTCGCGCCAGACTATGTCGGCTTCGGCCATTCGGACGCGCCGTTGCGTGACGCGTTCACCTACACCTTCGACAATCTGGCAGCCCACGTCGCCGGCCTGGTCGATGTGCTGGGCCTGACCTCGTACATCCTCTACATGCAGGACTATGGCGGCCCGATCGGCTTCCGCCTGTTCACGCAGCGCCCCGAGCGGGTGAAGGGCTTCATCATCCAGAATGCCAACGCCTACATGGAAGGCGTCGGCGAAGCGCCCAAGAAGGTGTTGTTGCCGCTGTGGGAGAAGCGCACCCCGGAAACCGAGAAGCCCGCGCGCGAGTTCGTCAGCCTGGAAGGCACCAAGTTCCATTGGCTGGTCGGCGCCAAGGATCCCGAGGCGATTAACCCGGACAACTGGATCCTCGACCAGGCACTGCTCGACCGGCTCGGCACGCAGGACTACCAGGTCGATCTGCTCGAAAACTACAAGACCAACATCGCCCTCTATCCCGAGTGGCAGGCCGCGTTCCGCGCGCACCAGCCGAAGACGCTGATCGCCTGGGGCAAGAACGACCCGTTCTTCATTCCGCCCGGCGCCCGGGCCTACCTGAACGATCTGCCAGAGGCCAAGCTGATCTGGCTCGATGCCGGCCACTTCGTGCTCGACGAAAACACCCCGCAGGTCGCCGCCGAGATCAAGGCGGTGTTCGCGGGCTGAGCGGTCCCGAACCGCGCCTTGTTGGAATTGCTCGGAGCTTATCACGCCACGCTTTGCCGAAGCCGAAATCGGGACGGCGACGGCGCCGTTCCGAGCCTACCTCCACCACGAACAGGACCCACTGTCATGAAGCATGTTCTTGCCACGGCGCTCGTTGCGGCATCCACTGCGCTATCCTCAGCCGCCGGTGTGGCCCACGCACAAACGGTTCCGTCGATTTCATCGA
>JBKQQE010000411.1:0-7512 GCA_052326245.1 Xanthobacteraceae bacterium
CGACAATATCCGTTTCTTCGACCATCGCCGCGAATGGGCGCGCACCGTTTTCGACAATGGCGGGCTGCCGCGCCACGACTGGGAGATCCTGCTGCGGCAGGCCAAGGACCGCGCCGACCGCGCCGGACACCTGCGCTTCGCGCTGCCCAAGCGCTACGGCGGGCAGGGCGGCAGCAACCTGTGGATGGCGGTGATCCGCGAGCACTTCGCGGCGAAGGGACTGGGCCTGCACAACGACCTGCAGAACGAGCATTCCATCGTCGGCAATTTCCCGCTGGTGACGATGCTCGACACCTACGGCACCGACGCCCAGAAGGCCGCCTATATCGAAGCCGGCATCACCGGGCAGGTCCGCATCGCCTTCGGCCTGACCGAGCCGGAACACGGCTCCGACGCCACCCATATGGAGACCCGCGCCGTGCGCGAGACCCGCGGCGACGTCGAGGGCTGGCGCATCGACGGCGAGAAGATGTGGATCACCGGCATGCATGCCGCCACCCACTGCGCGACCTTCGCGCGCACCTCGGGCAAGGCGGGCGACGCCACCGGCATCACCTGCTTCCTGGTGCCGACCGACACGCCGGGCGTCAAGGTTGAGGAGTATCTGTGGACCTTCAACATGCCGACCGACCATCCGCGGCTGTCCTTCACCGACGTGTTCGTGCCGGATGCGGCGCTGTTCGGCCCGGTCGATCGCGGCCTGTCGCTGGCGCAGTGCTTCGTGCACGAGAACCGGATCCGGCAGGCCGCCAGCTCGCTGGGGGCCGCGGTCTACTGCATCGAGGAGAGCGTGAAATACGCCCGCGCGCGCAAGCCGTTCGGAAAACCGCTGGCGGAAAACCAGGCGATCCAGTGGCCGCTGGTGGAGCTGGCGACGCAGGCGGAAATGCTGCGGCTCCTGATCCGCAAGACCGCCCACGAGATGGACGGGCTGTCGCGCGACGGCATCGAGCGCACGCTGTCCGACAAGGTGTCGATGTGCAACTACTGGGCCAACCGGATGTGCTGCGAGGCCGCCGACCGCGCCATGCAGGTCCATGGCGGCATCGGCTATTCGCGCCACAAGGCGTTCGAGCACATCTACCGCCACCATCGCCGCTACCGCATCACCGAGGGCAGCGAGGAGATCCAGATGCGCAAGATCGCGGGCTTCCTGTTCGGCTTCATGGGGCCGAACCGCATCAAGGGCGAGCGGCAGGATCAGGCGGGCTGAGAGTTCTGGCGATCTCGTTGTCGCCCGGTGCGTTGTAACCTCATCCTGAGGAGCAGGCGAAGCGAGCCTCGAAGCGTCATCCTGAAAGTCTGACTCAAAATGCAGCCGATAGCATCAGACCTCTATCGAAAAGAACTCGTCATGGCCGGGCAGCGCGATCCGTCTCTGACGGATCGCTAGGACTAAGGTCTCCCGGCCATCCACGTCTTCCTTGCTGCGATGCTGTTAAGACGTGGATGCCCGCGACAAGCGCGGGCATGACGACGCGGATCAAAACACGCTATAGCCGCCGTCGATCATGATGGCGTCGGCGGTGTGGTAGGCCGAGGCGCCGCTCATCAGGTAGACGGCGATGCCGGAGAAATCCTGCGGCGTGCCGAAGCGTCGCGCCGGGATCCGCGGCATCACATTGGCCATGAACTTGTCGTTGTCCTGCAGCGGCCCGGTCATTTCGGTGTCGACCCAGCCCGGCAGGATCGCGTTGGCGGTGATGCCGTAGCGCGCGTGCTCCACCGCGAGCGCCTGCATCAGCGAATTGATCGCCGCCTTGGAGGCGGCGTAGTGCTCGTTGCGCGCGGTGCCGAACCGCGTCGACATGCTCGAGGTCGCGACCAGGCGGCCGAACGCGTCGCCTTCTTTGGCGCGGGCGACCATGTGGCGCACCACCGGCTGGAACGCGTGGAACACGCCGTCGAGATTGACCGCGAACATCCGCCGCCAGTCTTCGGCGCTGCGGTCGGCGAAGGCGGTGCGGCCGCCGCCGCCGATCCCGGCATTGGCGAAGCAGCCGTCGATGCGGCCGAATTCCGCCAGCGTCGCCTCGGTGGCGCGCGCCGCCTGGGCGGGGTCGGCGACGTCGCACACCAGCGTCTGCACCTTGCCGCCGAAGCCGGCGAGGCGCGCCGCGGCGGTGGCGTTCTTCTCCGCGTTGCGGCCCCAGATCGAGACCGCGCAGCCATGGGCGGCGAGGCCTTCGGCGTAGCCGAGCCCGATGCCGCCATTGCCGCAGGTGACGACCGCGTCGCGGCCGGAAAGATCGAACAGGTTGGTCATGGATTGATGGTCCTGGTTGGTTTCCATAAGGTTGGGAAACGCTAACAGCAACGCGGACGGCGGGAAAGCGTCGCATTCCGGCGGGGCGCGGCAGGGACCACGAGCAGATGAAACGAGCATTGGTGCAGCCCACGAGCGTTGCCGGAGAATGCCTCTGCGGCGCGGTGCGCCTTGCCATCGACGCGCCCGCGCGCTGGGCCTGGCACGACCATACGGCGGCGAGCCGGCGCGCCCATGGCGCCGCCTACGCCACCTATGTCGGCAGCTGGCGCAAGCGCTTTCGAATCGTCGCGGGGGAGGGAGAGATCATCCGCTACGACGACCAGGCCACCGGCACGTCGCGCAGCTTTTGCGGGCGCTGCGGCACGCCGCTGCTTTATGAGCGCGCCCGTTCGCCGCACATGGTCAATATTCCGCGCGCGCTGTTTCGCCAGCGCACCGGACGCCAGCCGCTCTACCATATCGGCATCTCGGAATTGCAGGATTGGGCCTATGCCGGCGAGCCGCTGGTGCCGCTGAAGGGGTTTCCCGGCGTGGTGTGGGAGCGGCCGCGCCAGCGCCGGCGCGCGCGCTTTGAGCCGTGATGCGACGGACGCGCCGCCGCGGGCGCGATCAGGAGGGCGCGTCGTAGGCCTGCATCACCGCGGCGATGTCGGCGGGCGACGGCAACCCGGCTTCGTTGCCGAGGCGCTGGATCTTGTGCGACGCCGCGGCGCGGGCAAACCGGAAATGCTCGTCCCAGCCTTTGGCCGGATCGTTGAGATAGGAATAGACATAGGCGCCGTGGAACACGTCGCCGGCGCCGTTGGTGTCGAGGACGCGCTCGGGGGGAATCATCAGCGCCGGCAGGGTGCGCAGGCCTCCGGTTTCGTCGTACCACACCAGCCCGTGCTCCCCGAGCGTGACGCCGCCGATCCGGCAGCCGCGGCTCTTGAGGTAGTCGAGCATCGATGCCGGATCATATCCCATCTGCTCGCATAGCCGCTCGGCCACGATCGCGACGTCGATGAATTCCAGCAGATCGTGGGTGTTGGGGCGCAGCCCGCCGCCGTCGAGCGAGGTCAGGATGCCGGCCTCGCGACAGAGTTTGGCGTAGTGGATGGCGGCATCGTGCTGATGGCCGTCCAGGTGCAGCGCCTGGCAGCCGGCGAGATTCAGGTGCGGAAAAGGGTGGATATAGTCGTCGTCGCGGCAGCGCACGATCGCCCGCTTGCCGTCCTTCGGCATGATGAAGGACAGCGAGGAACTGCGGACCTTCCGGGGGTGGATCGGGATGCCGTATTTCACCGCCATGTCCTGGAACATGCGGCCCAGCCAGTCGTCGGCGACGGTGGCGATCAGGTCCGGCACGATTCCCAGCTTGGCGCAGCAGAACGCGGCGGTGACGGCATTGCCGCCGAACGACACCGCGTAGGCCGTCGCCACGTCCTTCTCGTCGCCGGTCGGGATCCGGTCGGTCAGGAAGGTGACGTCGATATAGGTCTGTCCGATGAAAAGCGCGCGCATGATCCGGTGCCTTCCGAGGAAGCTTCCGGATTGCAGGAAGTTCCGAATGTACCGCTGGAATTTGCCATATCCGGCTGGCTGGTCAAAGGGTCCGAAGGCTGCGAGCGGACCCGATCTGCCCCAACGAGGGGGCGCCGGCATGTCGTCACTTGCCCCTCAAACGGGGGCATGGGCCGCCGGACGCAGACGAGACGCCCGGCTACATCTTGCGGTAGCGGGCGGCTTGCTGAAGCGCGGTTTCCACCTCGCCGGCAAGGTCGGCCTCGCCGATCTGGCGCAGCTGGCCGGCCAGCATCGTTGCCTGGGCCGAGTCCATCGAGAGCGGTTCGCCGTCGCCATAGTTGAACTTGATGCGCCACAGCCCGTGACGATGGTTCCGGTGCGCTTCGACCAGCACGGGCGGGTCGTCGCGAAGGCCGCTGTGCGCGAGCACCGCCGAAAGCATCAGCGGCTGCGACTTCGGGAGTGGCACGATGGCGGCGGTCATGGGGCGCTCACGGTTCGAGGAACCGGGCGCGATGGGCGCGCGGCAACTGAAAAACCCCGCGTCCCGGACAAGGGACGCGGGGCCGATGTGCGCGTCGCTCATCCCGGGCCGCCGCGACGTTCGCGAGGGCCCTGAGCGAGCGATGCCTGATGGCGATTTGCCGGTATCAGATCAGTCGACGAGGCGGAGATTGTCAGCCGACATCTTGCCGCTCTTGCGGTCGGCGACGAGCTCGTAGCTGACCTTCTGACCTTCGCGCAAGTCGCCGATGCCGGCACGTTCCACGGCGCTGATGTGGACGAAGGCATCGCTGCCACCGCCATCCGGCGCAATGAAGCCAAAGCCCTTTTGAGAATTAAACCACTTCACGGTTCCCATAGCCATGGGTGAACCCTTTCATTCAACTAGAGGTATCGCTTGCCCGCAATTGCTGGCCGTCGAAATCGCGTTTTTCAGGCAAGAAAGAATATGAATGAAAAACCGTGAGCGAAGTTGGACCCGCGCCGCACAAGCCAATTCATCTGGCCATCCATCGACCATCGTCATATGCAGGACTGGACTGCATAAAGCAAGGATGGTGATGCCCCCCGGAGCCACGGCCACGCGTGGAATCGCCGTGGCACGGCGGCCGTCGGCCCGCTCCACGGGCCTTCAATTGTGGAAATCCGCGTCTGGCGCCAATCGGTTGCTGCAACGCCCACAACGCCGCGGCTCACCGCGAAGTGATGGTTCCGTCGGCGGCGGATGTGGTTGAGTTCCGGCGCCGGGCTACCGGCATTCGCGGACGAATCGGGCGGCCTGCCGCCGGTCGCCCATCATTCGCGTCACAATGATCGCATCACAATCATCGCCGACTCGCCCCCTCAGAGCCAAGCCGCGCAATCGGGAGGACTTCACCATGATCGAACTGAACCGTCGCCACCTTCTGGCTGGGACCGCTGCCGCCGGCGCAGCAGTGGCGCTGTCGCCGCTGCTGCCGCGACGAGCCAGCGCAGCGGTGCCGGCCACCGGCGCCCAGGCGCCCGGCTTCTACCGCTACAAGATCGGCAGCCTGGAATGCACCTCGATCAATGACGGCGCCCGCTCGTTCCCGCTGTCCGACAAATTCGTCACCAACATTCCCAAGGCCGAGGCGGCCGCCGCCGCGGAAGCCGCCTACATGCCTGCCGGCATGGTCACGGTGCCGTTCAATCCGCAGCTCATCAACACCGGCGCCAAACTGGTGCTGATCGACAGCGGCATGGGCGCGGCGAACCTCGAGCCCAGCAAGGGCGCGGTCGGCCGCACGCTGCAGAACCTCGCCGCCGCCGGCATCGATCCCAAGAGCATCGACGTCGTGGTGATGTCGCACCTGCACCCGGACCACACCAACGGCATCCGCGCCGCCGACGGCTCGCTCGCCTTCCCCAATGCCGAGATCATGGCGCCGGCGAAGGACTGGGAGTTCTGGATGAGCGACGACAACGCCGCCAAGGCCGAGTCCAACCCGATGATGAAGGCCTACTTCGCCAATGTCCGGAAGGTCTATGCCGGCATCGAATCCAGGGTGACGCGCTACGACTGGGACAAGGAGATCGTCCCCGGCATCACCTCGGTCGCCGCGCCCGGCCACACCCCCGGCCACACCGCCTTCGTGGTGGCCTCGGGCGGCTCCAAGGTGCTGCTGCAGTCGGACGTTACCAACATTCCGGAGTTCTTCCTGCGCCATCCGGACTGGCATGTGGCGTACGACGTCGACCCTGACGTGGCGCAGACGACGCGGCACAAGTTCTACGACATGGCGGCGGCCGAGAAGGCGCTGGTGGTCGGCTTCCACTTCACCTTCCCGTCGATCGGCCATGTGGAGAAGGACGGCGCCGGCTACCGGCTGGTGCCGGTGGCGTGGAATCCGGTGATCTGATGTTGACCTGAGATCGCGGGCGGCGCGAAGGCTTACCGCTCGTCCGCGATCACCTTGCCGTCGTTGGGCAGCGTCCCCGGCGCCACCAGTTCGACCGCGCCGCGCAGCTTGGTCACGGTCTGCAGGCTGATGGCGAGCGCCTCGCGCAGCGCGTCGCTCGCCGCGGCGGTCTCCGCCCGCAGCGTCATGGCGTCGGTCTCGCCGTCGCGGCTCACCACCAGGCGCAGCCGGCCGAGGTCGTCGTGACGCTTGGCGATGTCGGCGATCTGTTCCGGCCGCACGAACATGCCCTTGATCTTGGTGGTCTGGTCGGCGCGGCCCATCCAGCCCTTGATGCGCTGGTTGGTGCGGCCGCACGGGCTGTGGCCGGCGAGCACCGCGCTGAGATCGCCGAGCGCCAGCCGGATCCAGGGATGATGCGGATCGAGCGAGGTGACTACGATCTCGCCGACCTCGCCGTCGGCGACCGGCTCGCCGGTGCCGGGCCGCACGATTTCCAGGATCAGGTCCTCGTTGACGACGAGGCCCTCGCGCGCTGGCGTCTCGAAGGCGATGAAGCCGAGATCGGCGGTGGCGAAGGCCTGGTAGGCGTCGACGCCGCGCGCGGTGATCTCGTCCTGCAGCGATTTGGGAAACGCCGCGCCGGACACCAGCGCGCGCTTGATCGAGGAGGCATCGCGGCCGGCGCTGGCCGCCGCGTCGAGCAGGATCTTGAGGAAATCCGGCGTGCCGGCAAAGGCCCGCGGTCGGTAGGCCTCGATCAGGTCGAGCTGCTGTTCGGTGTTGCCGGGTCCGGCCGGAATCACCGCGCAGCCGAGCGCGCGACACGAACTGTCGAAGATCAGGCCGCCGGGCGTGAGGTGATAGCTGAAGGTGTTGAGCACCACGTCGCCCTTGCGAAAGCCGGCGGCGAACAGCGCCCGGGCGCCGCGCCAGGGATCGGTGGTGGCGGACTCCGGCTCGTAAATCGGTCCCGGCGAGGTGAACAGGCGGGCGAACGAGCCGGGCGCGTCGGCCACGAAACCGCCGAACGGGGGCGTCGCCTTGTGCAGGGCGGGCAGGGCGGATTTCCGCAGCACCGGCAGCGCGGCGAGCGCGGCGCGGCCGGTCACCGTGGCCGGGTCGACGCCGGCGAGATGCGCGGCATAGGCGGGAGCCGCCATCGCCCGGCGCAGCAGGTCGGGCAACCGCGCAAACAGCTCACGCTCGCGGGTCGCGGGATCGCGGGTCTCAAGGGCGTCGTAGTGCTCGGTCATGGTGCGGTCCTGGATCAGTCCGTCATGGCCGGGCTTGTCCCACGCCTGTCCGGCACGATCTGTGCTTGAGAAAGTGCACGGTATTGATTCTGCTCGG
>JBKQQE010000412.1:0-2538 GCA_052326245.1 Xanthobacteraceae bacterium
CGGCGCCGCGCTGGTGTCGTTGATCACGTTCCTGCCGATCTATCTGCGCGTAGCCCGCGGTACCTCGCCGGCCGAGACCGGCCTGCTGCTGTTGCCGCTGATGTTCGGCATCGGTATCGGCTCGCTGGTCACCGGCCAATTGGTGACGCGAACGGGACGCACCGCCATATTCCCGTCCTGCGGATATGTGGCGGCGACGGCAGGCTTGCTGTTCCTCGCCTTCTGGGTGCCGCGCTTGAGCCTGTTGGCATTGCCCTGGGTGTTCGGCGGCACCGCATTGTTCATGGGTACGGTGATGGGCGTGGTGCAGGTGACCGTGCAGGCCGTCGCCGGCCAGCGCATGCTCGGCACCGGCGCCGCCATGGTGCAGTTCTCCCGCTCCGTCGGCGCCGCCTTCGGCACTGCCGCGGTCGCCGCGGTGTTGTTTTCGATTCTCGCGGCGTCCGACCCGGAAACGGCAAGCCTGTTCGGCAGCATGATCGATCGCGGGCCGGACGCCATCGCCGCGCGGGCGCCCGCGCGGCAAGCGATCGTGCAGGCCGAGATCGGCCAAGCTTTCCGCGCCGCCTTCCTGACCGTCGCGGCTTTTACCGGCATCGGCGCATGGCTCGCCTGGTCGATGCCGCTGCGGCGGGTATAGGGATCGACGAGGGACCATTGCCTGGGCCAAATTTTGCCGATCACTCGGGCTCGGCGGCGACGAAATGCGTCACCTTGGGATCGCCGTGCACATGAAATCGGTGCACGGCCTCCTGCACGACACGGTCAGCGTTGGTAACACGCTCATGCTGGCGCAGATGCTCCAGCCACGAATCCACAAGAAACGTCTCGACGAAACGCCCCTCCTCCGCGGCATCTTCGAAAATGCCCCAATCGTAGGCGCCGTCGCGGCGGCGCTCGCGGCCGAGTGCGGCGACGGCTTGCAAGAATGCTTCGCGATCCTGCGGACGGATGCGGTATTCGACCGTCACCAGCACCGGTCCGCGGTCATGCTCGATCGTCTGGGTGGTGATCGGTGTCGGCCAGTGCACGGACGGCGAAAGGTCGATGCCGGCGCCGGTCAGGAGCTTCCAGCGCCACGTCAGCGGGACAGCCGCCACCGCACCCGCGGCGGCGATCCATTGTGCCGCCGGCAGCCCGACGAGAGCGGCAAGCTCGCCCCAGGCCGCGCTGCCAAGAGTGATGGAGCCGAAGAATACCGTGGTGTACAAGGCAAGCCCGCGGCCGCGCACCCAATCCGGCAAAGCGACTTGCGCCGACATGCTCAGCGTCGCCACGGCTGCGATCCACGACACGCCGGCAAGCGCGCTCGCGGCGAGCGCCACCATGGGCTCGCGCGCGACCGCGTAAAGCGCCAGCGCGACCGCCGTGCCCAGCGTCCCTGCTGCCATCAGCCAATCCGCGCCCAATTTCGTCCGCAGCCACGGTAGCGCCAAGGCGCCGGCGACGGCGCTCGCTCCAATGACGCCGAGCAGGATGCCGTAAAGCTCCGGCCCGCTCGCGATCTGGCTGCGGGCAACGAGCGGCAAAAGCGCCCAATAGGCGCTGGCGAACAGGAAAAATCCCGCGGATCGCACCAGTGTTCCGCGCAGATGCTGATTGTATCTGGCGTAGCGAAGTCCCGCCCGGATCGCTCGCCCGACGCGCTCCGACGGCAGGCGCGGCGCCGCGTCGCGCGACACCCGCCACCACAACAAGGCGCCGATCACCGCGAGATTGGAGATGGCATTGACCCAGAACGGCGCGGCGATGCCGAGCGCGGCAATGGCGAGACCGCCGAGCGCGGGGCCGATGGCGCGGCTGATGTTGATGCCGACGCTGTTGGCGGCAACGGCGGAAGACAACAGGGTCCGGGGAACCAGTTGCGGTACGATCGCCTGCCAGGCCGGGTACGTCAAAGCGCCGCCGGCGCCGATCAGAAACGTGAACAGCAGCACATTGCCCGGCGTAACCAGATTGAGCCACACCAGCGCCGCGTAGATCGCGCAAATGAGAGTCGTCACCGATTCCAGCGCGATCAGAAATTTCCGCTTGTCGAATATGTCCGCCAGCGCGCCCGCCGGCAGCGCGAACAAGAACATTGGCAAGTTGCTGGCCGCCTGTACCAGCGAGACGATGAACGGATCCGGCGTGAGGCTGGTCATGAGCCAGCCGGAGGCGGCGCTGTACATCCAGGAGCCGGTGTTGGCGACCACCGTCGCCGTCCAGACGACGGCAAAGGGCGGCTGGCTAAACGCCGCCCAGGCGGACACCGCCGTCCCCGCTCTCGCGCCGCTGGTGCTCATACCGCAATGTTGCGGAAAAGGCGGCCTGTCGCGCCGTACATTGTATTCCCCGTTTCGTTTGAGGTGACCGAGGTCGTCCTGGAGTATAGGCTGCGCATCACGCCTCTGTAAAAAGGCAACACCAGCAAGGAAGGCAACACCAGCAAGGGAGGTTCACATGCCAAAGGTCAAGGCGAACGGCATCACGATGAACTACGAGCAGCAAGGGACCGGCGAGCCGCTCCTGCTCATCCCTTATCTCGCCGCCGACAAT
>JBKQQE010000413.1:0-2658 GCA_052326245.1 Xanthobacteraceae bacterium
TGCCAGAACGCGATCGGGTTCGCACGTGCGCTCGGTATCGAGTTGCCGAAAGTCGCCGTGCTGGCTGCGGTCGAGATGGTGCAGACCAAAATGCCGGCCACGCTCGATGGCGCGATTCTGGCCAAGATGGCCGATCGCGGGCAGATCGTCGGCGGCATCGTCGACGGGCCGCTCGATCTCGATGCGGCCGTGGACGCCGAAGCCGCGCGGATCAAGCATATCGTCTCGCCGATCGCCGGCCTCGCCGATGTCCTGATCGTGCCGAACATCGAAGCCGGCAATATGGTCTACAAAAATCTCGCCTTTATGGCCGATGCGCAGATCGCAGGCCTCGTTGTCGGTGCGCGAGTGCCGGTGATCCTGACCAGCCGTGCCGATACCGCCGCGGCGCGCCGCTTCTCGGCTGCCGCCGCCGTGCTCTATGCCGATGCGCTGACACGCGACCCCGCCATCCTGCTGCCTGAAATCGCGGAGTAATCGGCCATGGGTGCGGCCAGCCTCAGCGAGGCGTTAGTGGTGGTCAATGCGGGCTCCACCAGCCTGAAGTTCGCCGCCTATGCGGTCGATGCGTCCCGGTCGCTGCCGCTGCTCTGCCGCGGTGAGATCGAGAGTATGGAAAGTGATCCGCATTTTGTCGTCAAGAATGCGGCCGGCAAGGAATTGGGCGTGCATGAATGGGCCAAGGGCAGCGCAATCGACCACAAAACAGCGCTGCACTTCGTCATCACTTGGCTGGAAGCCAATCTGGGCGACAGGAAGATTATAGCCGCCGGCCACCGTATCGTGCTCGGCGGGGCCCGCTTCGAGGCGCCGGTGCGGATCGAGAGCGACGTTCTGGCGTATCTCGACTCGCTTGCGGTCATGGAACCGTCGCACCAGCCCTACAATGTGCTGGGAGCCCGGGCGCTAGCCGAGGCGTTCCCCGGCCTGCCCCAGGTGGCTTGTTTCGACAGCTCGTTCCATCGGACCATGCCGAAGGTGGCGCAGATCTATGCGCTGCCGAAGGATGTGCGCGACGAGGGGGTGTGTCACTGGGGCTACCATGGCATCTCCTACGAATACATCAGCCGGCAGGTGCCGAAGTTCGCACCGCAGGCGCGGCGCGTCATCACCGCGCATCTCGGCGGCGGCACCAGCATGTGCGCCATGCTGGACGGGCGCAGCGTCGAAACCTCGATGGGCTTCGCCGCCATTTCCGGCCTGCCCATGGCGACGCGCCCGGGCGACGTGCCGCTGGGCGCGCTATTCTATCTGCTGCGCCGTAAGCTATTCGACGACGTGTCGCTCGAGAAAATGCTGTACGAGCGCGCCGGCCTGCTTGGCCTATCCGGCATCAGCGACGACATGCGCGTGTTGCAGAACAGCGCGGATCCGCGCGCCGTCGCAGCGGTCGAATATTTCGTGTATGCGATGACCAAGTACACCGGCGCCTATGCGGCCGTGCTGGGCGGCCTCGACGCATTCGTGTTCACCGCCGGCATCGGCGAGCACTCCGCCCCGGTCCGCGCGGCGCTGTGCGCCAGGCTTTCGTGGCTCGGCGTGAAGCTGGACCAGCAGGCGAACGATGCCAACGGCCCCCGTATTTCCACCGCGGATAGTCGGGTCTCCGTGTGGGTGATTCCGACAGACGAGGAGCTGATGATCGCGCAGCACACGCTGGCGCTCGTTCGCCCTTAGTGCACGCCAAGCCGCAGATCTCACCCCTCGGCTTCGGTGAGCGATCCGCAACAGGGCAACTGAGTGCCGCTATGAGAGAACAGAAGGAAGGTGGACAATGAATCGTATCCTGGTGGCGACGGATGGATCTGAAGGCGCAGCTCGCGCGATTGACTATGCTGCGCGTCGGGCGAAGGCCGATGGTGCCGAGCTCTTGATCGTCAATGTCATCGGTGGCTACGACCTCCCAGAAACTGCGTTCATGGCTTTCACCAATGACCGGGACGTCTTGCTGAAAGAGCTGCTGGCATCTCAGTCGGCTGCGACACTGACGACAGCAAGAGATCGCGCCCGGGAAGCTGGCGCCAGCACGATCATTCTCGAATCGCGGACCGGCGAAGCCGCGCAGACGATCATCGATATCGCGCACGAAAAGAAGGCAGACGCCATCGTCGTCGGCAAACGGGGTGCCGGGCTGGTCGCGGGTGTCTTGCTCGGTAGCGTGTCGCAAAAACTTGTGAGTCTTTCGCCCTTGCCGTTGACCGTCGTCCCATGATCGGGAGCCATTCGTGGTCAAACTTGCACGCCAAGCCAGCGGTTGAGTGATGCTTGGCCGAGTTAAATCGCACATGGGGACGGCGCATCAAAGTCACGAAGTCGTTCCCTGTGGCGCTCCAGTCCGGAACTCGGCTAAGCGTGACCTGCTCTCGCTAGTCCAACGCCTGGCTCGACAGGAGCTTTCCGTTGCGGACAGCTTGCGCTGCCGCTCCGTCTGAGGTTCCTTCAGCCGCAAAACTGCCGAAACATCGTGAGACACATTTGCGGCCGAGACGGGGAACCCACATTCGGCGCCGCGCACGCGGTCAAGAAATTGCATGATCACCTCCAATGGAGCCCCAATGGAGCCGACAGACACACCTCACCGTGCCACCGATTCGTCGTCTCCGCTGGGGGTCCTGGCTCGCTTCCTAAGGGGGCGGCCGCTCGCCAATCGGGAAGGCC
>JBKQQE010000414.1:0-14556 GCA_052326245.1 Xanthobacteraceae bacterium
GCGGCGTCGGCGTCGTCCGGCACCGCCGCGATCCCGGCCTTGACCGAGGTGGCAAGGCCGGCCGCGAAGCCGGGGTTGTGCACGAACGCGACCGACAAGCCATCGAGCGCGCGACGCACCTCCTCGGCCTGATGCCCGGTCACCACCACCACCGACGACGCCTTCGAGGCCAGCGCCTGCTCCACCGCGATGCGCACCAGCGGCTTGCCGCCGAGCTCGGCCAACAGCTTGTTGGGGCCCCCCATCCGGGTCGAGCGGCCGGCCGCCAGCACGACCGCCGCGACATTGCGGTTGCCTTCGGTGCCGGGCGGACTGCGCGGCTGCGGCCGGGTCACGATCTCCATCAACAGCCCCCCGACGCCGAGCCCCATGATGTCCATCCGGGACACCCGCAACCCGGCCAGGAGCCGCATCAACACCCAGTCGAAGCCGTTTTCGACCGGCGAGCGCGCGCAGCCCGGCGCCCCAAGCACGGCACGGCCGCCGACGTGACCGATCAGCAGCAGGTTGCCGGGATCCACCGGCATGCCGAACTGGTTGATCTCGCCGCCGATCCGCTCGATCGCGGCCGGAATCACGTCGCGCCGATCGGCGATCGCCGAGGCCCCGAACACGATCACGAGTTCGGCGCCGAGACCGAGAAGCTCCTCGATCGCCCGGCCGAGCTTGGCCTCGTCGTGGGCGACGCGCCGTTCGGCGATGATCTGCGCGCCGGCGGGCGCCAGCCGTTCCGCCGTCACCCGCAGGGTCTTGTCGATCACCTTCGGCGCCAGCCCCGGCAGCAGCGTCGACACCACCCCGACGCGGCGCACGGCATACGGCACCACCCGCACCGTACCGGGCGCCACCGCCGCGACGGCGGCGTCCCGCAATGCGGCCGGAACGCCGAACGGGATGATCTTGACGGTCGCGATCATTTCGCCCGCGACCACCGCCTTGAACGCCGGCAGGGTCGCCAGCGTGATCGCCTCGTCGACGCGGTTGATGCGATCGACCGCGTCGCGATCGACCACCAGCACCCCGGCATGCGCGGCGTACAGATTGGAGCGGCCGGTCACCGCGCGCTCGACCACCGCGCCGTCGCCGGCCACCGCGGTGGCGACGGCGGCCGCCGCGGCGTCCTCGGAGACGTCGTCCGGCTCGAGCCGCGCCACCACGATCTCGCCGACGCCGGCGCGCGTCAGCGCCTCGACGTCATGGCTGCCGATCGTGGTGCCCTTCTTCAGCACCAGCGCGCCGCTACGAATGGTGTGGACGGTGACCCCGCCAATCGCGTCCGCCGGCGGCACGGGACCGAACTTCATGCCGCGGCTCCGGTCGTGGTCGCGGACCCGGCGTCTTCGCGCCGCAGCCGCAGCACCGCCGTGATCTGCGCCATGATCGCGACGGCGATTTCGGCCGGCGATACCGCGCCGATGGCCAGCCCGATCGGCGCATGGATGCGCGCCAGCGCGGCTTCGGAGGCGCCCTGCGCCTTCAGCCGGTCGAGCCGCTTGGCGTGCGTCTTGCGCGATCCGAGCGCGCCGATATAGAAGCACTCGCGCATCAGCGCGTGCAGCAGCGCCGGATCGTCGATCTTGGGATCATGGGTGAGCGCCACGAACGCCGTGTAGCGGTCGACATTGAGCGGCGGCAGCGCCACGTCCGGCCACTCCGCGACCAGGGGGATGTCGGGAAACCGCTCGGGCGAGGCAAAGGCGGTGCGCGGATCGACCACCGTCACCTCATAGTCAAGCGAGCGGGCAAGCGGCGCCAGCGCCTGGCTGATATGGACGGCGCCGGTGATGACGAGGCGCGCCACCGGCGCGTGCACCGTCAGGAACACCTTGCGACCGTCGACCTCGATCATGCCGCTCTTGCCCATCCGCAAATGCCTGTCGAGGTCGGCGGCGAGCGGGTCGGCCGCGAAATCGGCGGCCTTCACCAGCCGCTGCGCTCCGCCTTCGACCTCGGTCACCACGATCACGGGCCGGCGCGCGGCGCGCTCGGCGTTCAGTTCGGAGAGGAGTTCGCGTTTCAAAACCGGACCTCAATCAGTAACGTCAGTGCAGTGACGACTCTCAATTGCCTCATTGCCGCGCGATACGCTATCCGACCTTCTCCACGAAAACGCGGATGGTGCCGCCGCAGGACAGTCCGACATTCCACGCGGTCTCGTCGGCGACGCCGAATTCGAGCATTTTCGGCTTGCCGCTGGCGATCACGTCGAGCGCCTCGGTGACGACGGCGCCCTCGACGCAGCCGCCGGAGACCGAGCCCAGGAACGTGCCGTCGTCGTTGATCACCAGGTGCGACCCCGCCGGCCGCGGCGCCGAGCCCCAGGTCTCCATCACCGTGGCGAGCGCGACGCCGTGTCCGGATTTGCGCCAGGCTTCGGCGGTCTGCAGGATGTCGTCGTCGCGGCTGAGCATGGCGTTTCCTCTCAGGCTGCGGCCTGCGGCGCGAAGCGGTGGCCCTTCACGGGGGCCGACAGCGCGGCGACAAGCCCTTCGATGGATTCAAGATTGTGTACCGGGCGGAATTCGTCAACATGCGGCAGCATCATTTTGATGCCCTGGGCCTTGGCCTGGAAGCCCTCGTAGCGCAGCAGCGGATTGAGCCAGATCAGGCGGCGGCAGGAGCGGTGCAGGCGGTCCATCTCGAAGGTCAGCCGCGCATCGGCCTCGCGTTCGAGCCCGTCGGTGATCAGGAGCACGATCGCTCCCTGCGACAGCACGCGGCGGCTCCACAGCTTGTTGAAGGTGTGCAGCGAGGTCGCGATCCGGGTGCCGCCGGACCAGTCCTCGACCGCGGCGGTGCAGGCCGACAGCGCCTCGTCGGGATCGCGCGCACGCAGCACCCGCGACACGTTGGTGAGCCTTGTGCCGAACAGGAACACCGAGACGCGCTTGCGGGCGTCGGTGATGGCGTGCAGGAACTGAAGAAACAGCCGCGTGTAGTCGCTCATCGAGCCCGAAATATCGAGCAACGCGACGATCGGCGCCGGCTTGTCGATCCGGCCGAGGCGGCGGATATCGACGATATCGCCGCCGGTGCGCAGACTGCCGCGCAGCGTGCGCCGCAGATCGAAACGGTGGCCCTTCGGATCGGGCTTGAACCGCCTGGTCCGCAATTCCGACTGCGGCAACTTCATCGCGGCGATGGCGCGCGCGGCCGCGGCGATCTCCACCGCGCTCATCTGGGCGAAGTCCTTCTTCTGCAGGATTTCCTGGTCGGACACCGACAGCCGCACGTCCTGTTCGACGTCGTCGGTCACCTCCCTCATCTCCTGCTGTCCGAATGCTTCCTGCACCCGTCGGGTAGCGGGCGGCGGCGGCTTGCGCGCGTGCTCCGGCAGCGGGATGGAATCCAGCATGTGCTCCCAGGGCTGGTCGACGCGGAAGAACAGGTCGAACGCCTGCGCGAACACCAGCATATGCTCGTGCCGCGTGACGAAGATCGACTGCAGGGTGGCGAAAACGTCGGCGCGCTTGCCGATGTCGATCAGCCGCAGCGCCTGCATCGCGTCGATCACCGCGCCGGGCCCCACCGGCACGCCGGCGACCCGCAACGAGCGGGCGAAGCCGACAATGTTGTCGGCGATCAGTCCGCTTGCAGGTGGGTCGCGCGTCTCGGGCATGACTGTCCCCGGGGTGTTGGATCCGACTTTCGCTCCGGCATTGGCGCGAGGCGTTATCGCGAATGACGGTCTCGCGGCGCCATCAGGGTGCCCGATCGCCCACCGCCTGCTTGATGGTCTTCTGCAGCGTATCGCCCTGCATGCGGGCGATGTCGTCCTGATACTTGAGCAGTGCGCCGAGCGAGTCGCCGACCACTTGCGGCGTCAGCGTGCGCGCGTCGAGCTGCGTCAGCGCGGTGGCCCAGTCGATGGTTTCGGCCACGCCCGGCACCTTGAACAGGTCCTGGTCGCGCAGCACCTGGACGAAGGACACCACCTGCTCCGACAGCTTCGCGGAAATTCCCGGGACCCGCGATCGGACGATGGCGAGTTCGCGCTCGGCCGAGGGATAGTCGACCCAGTGATAGAGACAGCGCCGCTTCAACGCGTCGTGGATTTCGCGGGTCCGGTTCGAGGTCAGCACCACGATCGGCGGCTGCGCCGCGCGCACGGTGCCGAATTCCGGAATGGTGATCTGGAAATCGCTGAGAATTTCCAGCAGATAGGCCTCGAAGGCCTCGTCGGCGCGGTCGAGCTCGTCGATCAGCAATACCGGCGCACCGGCCGGATCGGGCTCGAGCGCGCGCAGCAGCGGGCGCTTAATCAGATACTGCTCGGCGAAGATGTCGTGCGACAGCCGCTCGCGATCGGTGTCGCCGGCGGCTTCCGCCAGCCGGATCGCGATCATCTGGGCCGCGCTGTTCCACTCGTAGACGGCCGACGACACGTCGAGCCCCTCGTAGCATTGCAGCCGAATCAGCGAGCGTCCGAGCGCCGCGGAGAGCGCCTTGGCGATCTCGGTCTTGCCGACGCCGGCCTCCCCCTCCAGGAACAGCGGCCGGCCCATCCGCAGCGCCAGATAGGTCGTGGTCGCGAGCGCGCGCTCGGCGAGGTAGCCTTGCCGGGCGAGCAGATCCACCGTCGCGTCGACCGAATCTGGAAGGGATGATGGAGCGTTCATGCCGCGTGCCGATCGGATCCTGGGGTGGCGGGCGTCACGCCCGCGTTACTTCGCGTTTGCCGCGTCGACGGCGCGTGCCGCGAGCACGCCGATCAGATGCGCGCGATACGCCGCGCTGCCGTGAATGTCGCTGTTGAGGCCGTCGGCGGCGACGCTGACGCCCTCGATCGCCTTCGACGAAAAACGCTTCTTCAGCGCCTCCTCGAACCCGGTGACGCGAAACACGCCATTGCCGCCGGCGCCGGTGACCGCCACGCGCACGTCGGACGGACGCCGGGCGACGAACACGCCGACCAGCGCGTAGCGCGAGGCCTGGTTGCGAAACTTCACATAGGCCGCCTTCTTCGGCAGCGGGAACATGACGCGGGTGATGATCTCGTCGCTCTCGAGCGCGGTCGTGAACAGGCCCTGGAAGAACTCCTCGGCCTTGAGGCGGCGCTTGTTGGTTACGATGGTGGCGCCGAGCGCGAGGCAGGCCGCCGGGTAGTCGGCGGTCGGATCGTTGTTGGCGAGCGAGCCGCCGATGGTGCCGCGGTGGCGCACCGCCGGGTCACCGATCACGCCGGCAAGATAGGCCAGCGCCGGGATCGCCTCGTCGACGATCGGCGAATTGGCGACCTCGGCATGGGTCGTCATGGCGCCGATCACCAGCGAGCGGCCCTTCATCTCGATCCCGACGAGGTCCCCGACCTTGGACAGATCGACCAGATGCGGCGGGCTCGCCAGCCGCTGCTTCATCACCGGGATCAGCGTATGGCCGCCGGCAACGAGCTTGGCATCCTCGTTCTTGGCGAGAAGGTTGGCTGCCTGCCGTACGGTGGCCGGACGATGAAATTTGAATTCATACATGGAATTTTCCTGGAATTTTCCTGGTATTTTCCTGAAGATCGCAGCCCCGACGCCAAAGCCGATCAAGCCGATTTCGCCAAATCCTTATTCGCCATGGCCTTGGCCCCGGCCGCGATCGCCTCGACGATGTTGCGATAGCCGGTGCACCGGCACAGATTGCCTTCGAGTTCCTCGCGGATGGTGTGCTCGTCCAGCTCGTGGCCCTTGCGGCGCACCAGATCGACCGCGGTCATGATCATCCCGGGCGTGCAGTAGCCGCATTGCAGCCCGTGATGCTCGCGAAACGCCTCCTGCATCGGATGCAGCGGACCGCTGGCGGCGAGCCCTTCGATGGTGGTGATGTTCTGTCCGTCGGCCATGACCGCGAGCGTGGTGCAGGACTTCACCGCCTTGCCGTCGACGTGGACGACACAGGCGCCGCATTGCGAGGTGTCGCAGCCGACATGGGTTCCGGTCAGGCCGAGGTTTTCACGCAGGAACTGAACCAGCAGGGTGCGCGGGTCGATATTGCCCGTCACGGGATTGCCGTTCACGATGAGGGAAATCTTGGCCACCAGGGGTCTCCGCACTCGCGCCGCGGGGGCGCGGCGCCACTGTTGGAAAATATCGCTGCAGGGAACGATGATGGCGTAATCATAGGTTCCGGAACCGGCTTGGGCAACCGCCGCAACCGCTTCAGCGCCATGCAGTTTTCGGCATGCTCCGGCACCGGCCGGCGCCCCGGGGCGCGGCTTGCGGCGCAGCCGCCGGAGGCGTCGAGCCATTGCCGCTGCGTTCAGCTCTGCGCCTTCACCGCGTCGGCGAATTTGGCAAAGAAGTCGTCGCCGAGCTTCTTGGCGGCGCCGTTGATGAGGCGCTGCCCGAGCTGGGCGAGTTTGCCGCCGATCTGGGCTTCGACCTCGTAGGTCAGAAGGGTGCCGCCGTCATTGTCCTTCAAGGCCACGGTGGCGCCGCCCTTGGCGAAGCCGGCGACGCCGCCCTCGCCTTCACCGGAGATCTTGTAGCTGTTGGGCGGATCGAAATCGCTCAGCGTCACCCGACCCTTGAAGCGGGCGGACACCGGCCCGACCTTCATCTTGGCGGTGGCGCGAAACTCGTGATCCGAGGTCTTCTCCAGCTCCTCGCATCCCGGGATGCAGGCTTTCAGAACCTCGGGATCGTTGAGCTTGCTCCAGACCACCTCCCGCGACGCAGGGAGTTGGACCTCCCCGTTCATTGTCATTGCCATTGCACTCGCTCCATTGACTGGCTTGCTGGCTTGCTAGCTCGTCGCCTCCATAGCGACGTTTCCGGCGGATTGAAACAGGCCCGGCCGGCACCGACAAGTCGCAGGCGCCGACCGGTTTCGAGCCGGGACAGAATCTGCCAATACGGGGGGCGGCGCACCGGTCCAAAAGGAGTATTTGATGCCCATGGTCGATGCCGACGGCTGCCGGCTCCACGTCTCGGTCGAGGGCCGCGACGGCGGCCCCACCTTGATGCTGTCCAATGCGCTCGGCACCACGATGCAGATGTGGGAGCCGCAACTGCCGGCGCTGACCCGCGTGTTCCGCGTGGTGCGTTACGACCGCCGCGGCCACGGCAAGTCCGAGGCCGGGTCGATGCCGTACAGCATGGAACGGTTCGGGCGCGACGTGCTGGCGATCCTCGACGACCTCAACATCGCCAGGACCCACTGGTGCGGGCTGTCGATGGGTGGAATGGTGGGACAATGGCTCGGGGCAAACGCGCCGGAGCGCTTCGACAGGCTCATCCTCGCCAACACATCGAGCTACTACCCGGACCCGACCAACTGGGACAATCGCATCAACAGCCTGCGCGACGGCGGCTTCCCGGCCATCGCCGACACCGTCATGAATGCCTGGTTTACCGCCGATTTCCGCGAGCGCGAACCGCAGATCGTCGCGAAGATGAAAGCCATGCTTTCAGCGACGCCGGTCGACAGCTACATCGCCTGCTGCGAGGCGCTGCGCACGCTCGACCAGCGCGCGCTGCTGCCGAAGATCGCCAACCCGACGCTGGTGATTGCGGGCCGGCACGATCCCTCGACGCCGCTGGCGGCCGGTGAATTCATCCGCAGCCAGATCCCGCGCGCCAGCCTGACGATTCTCGACGCCGCGCATATTTCCAATGTCGAGCAGCCGCATGCCTTTACCGACGCGGTGGTCGGATTCCTGACGCAGCGCTGAAGTCTCGGGCCGGGTCGTGCTCAGCCTTGCGTGAGCGACAACGTGCCGGACGCCACGCTCTGGGTATCCTGCGCCGCGGGCTTGGCGGCGGGGCGTGCGGTCTCCACCAGCATGACGATGGCGATCGACAGCAGCAGCAGCAGTTCGGTGGCATGCAGGCGCAGCGCCGCCGGCTCGCCGACCTTGGCCGCGAACACCATGCTGACGAACGAGACCACGCTGCCCAGCGCCAACGCCAGGGCGAGCGCCTCGTCGCTGGCGCCGCGATTGCGGGTCGACACCCGGACGATCAGGGCGACGAACACCGCGAAGAACGCCACCACCGTCAGCTTGGCGATCGCGAGCAGCCAGGCGAAACGCACCGTCGCCAGCGCGCTGAGCTGCATGTAGTCGCTCATGAACATGGCGGCCGCCACGTTGGCGCGCTCGTAATAGAGTCCCTGGACCGGCGAAATCGCGATCTTGATCGCCGGGATGGCCCAGGCCGGGATCACATAGGCGGCGACGAGCGCGCCGTTGAACGTGCTGATCTTCCAGTCCTTGAACATGCCCGTTCCCATCGGAATGGCCTCCACGACCCGCCTGGGGCGGGCCTTTGGCCGGGAGTTAAGCGTTCGTTAACCGGTGTCGGCAATGGAAACTCTTTGTTTACCTTAATGCGGACATTCGGCCGCCGCCCCGGAACCTCGAGGCCACGTCCGGACCACAAAAAATCCCGCCTTGCGGCGGGATTTTTCCAGCGAGATCAAGGTCGCGACGGATTCATGGAACCCGATCGCGTGATCTCGGAAATTTGAGTCAGTGCTGGGTGAGTCAGCGCTGGGGCTGCTTCGGATCGGGATTCTGCGGCTTCTGCGGATTCTGCTGGCCCTGCTGGCCAGGCTTCTGCCCGCCGCCCTGCTGCTGGCCGGGCTTCTGGCTCGGATTCTGGGACTGCTGGTCGTTCTGGTTCTGATTGGGCATGGTGAGACCTCCTGTGTGATCAACCATAACCAACTCGGCTGGCCCCCCGGCGGTTGCTGTTCCATCGCGCCCCGCCGATCCCGTTTTGGTGATCGCTTGATCGGCGCCCGAAAAGCAGCGCCGGGGCGGCGGTGCCGGGTCACCGGCCGGGCACAAAAGTGTTCCGTGGACAGGGGCTTAGCGGCATCGACCCGGTGTTGCCGCTCGCGGTTCCCGCTGTTAGAAATCATCTTGGAATGCCATGGTCCGGCTGCCGGAGCCCCATGTCGTATCTTCGTCTTCGCCTCTTCGCCCCACGGGCGGCGCTCGGCCGCGGTGCATCCGATCCCGCCCCCCTCCAATGACGGCAGCCGATGGACTATTTCGCCCAGCAGCTCATCAACGGCATCGCCCTTGGCTCGATCTACGGGCTGATCGCGATCGGCTACACCATGGTCTACGGCATCGTCGGCATGATCAACTTCGCCCATGGCGACATCTTCATGATCGGCGGCTTTGTCGCGTTGATCGCCTTCCTGGTGCTGGTGTCGATCGGCATCACCGCCATACCGGTGATCCTGCTGCTGGTGCTCGTGGTGGCGATGGCGACCACGGCGCTGTACGGCTGGACCGTGGAGCGGATCGCCTATCGCCCGCTGCGCCATTCGTTCCGGCTGGCGCCGATGCTGTCGGCGATCGGCATGTCGTTCGTGCTGTCCAACTTCTCCCAGGTGTCGCAGGGCGCCCGCCTCAAGTCGATCCCGCCCATCATCACCGGCGGCTACACGCTGTTCGACCATGACGGCTTCGCGGTCAGGCTGTCCAATATCCAGATCTTCATCGTCGTCGCCACCGTCGCGCTGCTGTTGGCATTCTCCTGGCTGGTCGCCCGCACCCGGCTCGGCCGCGACATGCGCGCCTGCGAGCAGGACCAGACCATGGCGGCGCTGCTCGGCGTCGACGTCGACCGCACCATCTCGATGACCTTCGTCATCGGCGCGGCGCTCGCCGCCGTCGCGGGCCTGTTGTACCTTTTGTACTACGGCGTTGTCGATTTCTTCATGGGCTTCGTCGCGGGCATCAAGGCCTTCACCGCCGCGGTGCTCGGCGGCATCGGGTCGCTGCCGGGGGCGATGCTGGGCGGGCTCGCCATCGGCCTGATCGAGACTTTCTGGGCCGCGTATTTTTCCTCCGAATACAAGGACGTCGCCGCGTTCTCGATCCTGATCGTCGTTCTCATCTTTCTTCCGACCGGCCTGCTCGGCCGTCCGGAAGTCGAGAAAGTCTGAGGGTCACGCGTGGCGCCTCCCTCCTCCGACGCCTTGTCCTCGCCCCCGCGGCACGCCATGGCCTTCATCCTGAAGAAGTCGGTGACGAGCGCCGCCGTCGCGCTGGTGCTGTTCGCCCTGATGATCGGCGTGCGCACCGAGGCCGGTCCCAGCGGCGGGCTGATCTACTGGACCCGGTTCCCCGACCTCGCCGCACTGGTCGGGGCGGTATTCGTCGGCAGCATCATCGTCGAACTGGCGCGGGCGTGGATCGGGCCGGTCGAGATCGCGCCGCTTGTGCCCGCGCGGCTGCGCGAGGGCGTCGTTTCGCTGAAGCGCTTCCTGGTGCCGGCGCTGCTGCTGTTCACGTTCCTGATCCCGGTGATCTTCTATCAGCAGCGTTACATCCTCGATCTCTCGATCCTGGTGCTGACCTATGTGATGCTGGGCTGGGGGCTCAACATCGTGGTCGGCCACGCCGGACTGCTCGACCTCGGCTACGTCGCCTTCTACGCCGTCGGCGCCTATTCCTATGCCCTGCTCTCCACCACTTTCGGCCTGTCGTTCTGGATCTGCCTGCCGCTGGCGGGAATCCTCGCCGCGTTCTGGGGCACCATGCTGGGCTTTCCGGTGCTGCGGCTGAAAGGCGACTATCTCGCCATCGTCACGCTCGCCTTCGGCGAAATCATCCGCGTCGTGCTGCTCAACTGGCAGAGCCTGACCGGCGGCCCCAACGGCATCAGCGGCATTTCGCGCCCCACCGCATTCGGCATTCCGCTGACGCCCGGCCCCGACGGGCTGGCGGCGCGGCTCGGCATCGCGTTTTCGCCGACGCACCGCATCGTATTCCTGTTCTATCTGATCCTGCTGCTGGCGCTGTTGACCAACTGGGCCACGATCAGGCTGCGCCGGCTGCCGATCGGCCGCGCCTGGGAGGCGCTGCGCGAGGACGAGGTCGCCTGCCGCGCGCTCGGCATCAACACCGTGATCACCAAGCTCACCGCGTTTGCGCTCGGCGCCATGTTCGGTGGCTTCGCCGGCGCCTTCTTCGCCACCCGGCAAGGCTTCATCAGCCCGGAATCGTTCTCGTTCCAGGAATCCGCACTGGTGCTCGCCATCGTCGTGCTCGGCGGCATGGGCTCGCAGCTCGGCGTCGCGCTGGCCGCGGTGGCCATGATCGGCGGCTTCGAGCTGTTTCGCGGCTTCGACCAGTACCGCATGCTGGTGTTCGGCCTCGCCATGGTGATGCTGATGATCTGGCGACCGCGCGGACTGATCGGTCACCGCGCCCCTTCGGTGTTCCTGGTGCGGCGCGACGCCATCGCCGCCGACCTGGTCAAGGAAGGCCACGGATGAGCGGCCCCGACATCCTCGAGGTGACGCACCTGTCGATGCGGTTCGGCGGCATCCTCGCCGTCAACGACCTGTCGTTCACGGCCTGCCGCGGCGCCATCACCGCCCTGATCGGCCCCAATGGCGCCGGCAAGACCACCGTCTTCAACTGCATCACCGGCTTCTACAAGCCGACCACCGGCATGATCCGGCTGGTTCACGGCGACGGCCGCGACTTCCTGCTCGAGCGCCTGTTCGATTTCCGCATCGCCAAGAACGCCAAGGTGGCCCGCACCTTCCAGAACATCCGGCTGTTCTCCGGCATGACGCTCTTGGAAAACCTGATGGTCGCCCAGCACAATCCGCTGATGCGGGCCTCGGGCTTCACGGTGCTCGGGCTGCTCGGCGCGCCGCGCTACCGCGCCGCCGAGCGCGAGGCGATCGCGCGCGCCCGTCACTGGCTCGACCGCATCGGCCTCACCGCGCGGGCCGACGACGCCGCCGGCAACCTCGCCTATGGCGACCAGCGCCGCCTCGAAATCGCGCGCGCCATGTGCACCGAGCCGGCGCTGCTCTGCCTCGACGAGCCCGCGGCCGGGCTCAACGCGCGCGAAAGCGATGCGCTGAGCGAGTTGCTGCTGTCGATCCGCGCCGAGAGCGGAACCTCGCTGCTGCTGATCGAACACGACATGTCGGTGGTGATGGAGATATCCGACCGAATCGTCGTGCTCGACCACGGCGTCAAGATCGCCGACGGCACCCCGCGGCAGATCCGCGACGACCCCAAGGTGATCGCCGCCTATCTCGGCGCCGACGAGGACGCAGCCCTCGCCGTGATGGAGGGCTCGGCATGACCGCGACCGCGGCGCCGCCCCTACTCGCCATCACCGGCCTGCGTGCGGCCTATGGCAAGATCGCCGCGCTCAAGGGCGTCGATCTCGAGGTCCGCGCCGGCGAGATCGTCGCCCTGATCGGCGCCAACGGGGCCGGAAAATCGACCCTGATGATGACCGTGTTCGGGCGGCCCCGCGCGCGCGACGGTCGGATCGCCTTCGACGGCCAGGACATCACGCAGCTTCCCACCCATCTGGTGGCGCGGCTGCGAATCGCGCAGGCACCGGAAGGACGCCGCATCTTCGGCCGGATGACGGTGGCGGAAAACCTGCGGATGGGCGCCGACGCCACCGAAGCCAGCGCGGCCGAGCACGAAGCCGACCTGGAGCGGGTGCTGGAGCTGTTTCCGCGCCTCAAGGAACGCCTCGACCAGCGCGGCGGCACGCTGTCCGGCGGCGAGCAGCAGATGCTGTCGATCGGCCGCGCGCTGATGATGCGGCCGCGGCTGTTGATGCTGGACGAGCCGTCGCTCGGGCTCGCGCCATTGATCACGCGGCAGATTTTCGACGCCATCCGCACCCTCAACCGCCGCGACGGCCTCACCGTGCTGATCGTGGAACAGAACGCCAACCAGGCGCTGCGGCTCGCCCATCGCGGCTATGTCATGGTCAACGGCGAGATCACCCTGTCGGGCAGCGGCGCCGACCTGCTGCAGCGGCCCGAGATCCGCGCCGCCTATCTCGAAGGCGGGAGGCAGAGCGCATGATCCGAAAAAGTGGGGACCGGTTTTTCGATCAGATCATGCGCCGAAAGGACAGCGCATGACCCCCATCGTCACTGTCACATCACTGCTGCATTTCGCCTTGGTCACGGGCGTGCTCGGCTGCGGCTGCGCCTGGCTGACGGGACGCGCCATCGCGTTGACCTGGCGATCGCCGGTGATGGTGCTGGGCGCCGCCGTGCTGTTGGCGCTGGCGGTGCGGTTCGTCCATTTCGCCCTGTTCGGCGATGCCTTGCTGGCGCCCGGCCGGCTCGCGGTCGAATTTCCGGTGCTGCTCGCCGTCGCGCTCTTGGCCTACCGGCGGACCCGGGCGCTGCAGATGGTGCGGCAGTATTACTGGCTGTACGAGCCGCACGGCCCGCTGGGCTGGCGGCCGCGCCAGGACACGCCGCAAGCCTGACGGCCAAGCTTGACTGCGAAGCCAACTTGACGGTCAAATCGGCGGCGCCGCATCGCCACTCCGCAAGCTTAAGGAACACCGCATGACATCACCCCGTCGTCTTGGAATCGCCTTCGGCGCGTCATTGGCGCTGTCGCTCATCGGAGCATGGGGCGCCGCGGCGCAGGACATCACGATCGCGGTCGCCGGACCGATGACCGGCGGCGAATCCGCCTTCGGTCGCCAGCTGCAGAACGGCGCCGAACAGGCCGTTGCCGACATCAACGCCGCCGGCGGCGTGCTCGGCAAGAAACTGAAGCTCGAAGTCGGCGATGACGCCTGCGACCCCAAGCAGGCGCGCTCGATCGCCGAAAAGCTCGCCGGCATGGGCATCCCGTTCGTGGCCGGGCATTTCTGCTCGTCCTCCTCGATCCCCGCCTCCGAGGCCTATGCCGAAAGCAACGTGCTGCAGATCACGCCGGCATCGACCAACCCGCTGTTCACCGAGCGCAAGCTGTGGAACGTGCTGCGGCTGTGCGGCCGCGACGACCAGCAGGGCGTGGTGGCCGCCGACTTCCTGGTCAAGAACTTCAAGGACAAGAACATCGCCATCCTGAACGACAAGTCGACCTACGGCAAAGGTCTCGCCGATGAGACCAAGAAGGCGCTGAACAAGGCCGGCGTGCAGGAGAAGATGTTCGAGTCCTACAACAAGGGCGACAAGGACTTCACCGCCATCGTCTCGCGCCTCAAGCGCGACAACATCGATCTGGTCTATGTCGGCGGCTATCACCAGGAGAGCGGCCTGCTGGTGCGGCAGATGCGCGACCAGGGCCTGCAGACGACGTTGATGGGCGGCGACGCGCTCAACGACAAGGAATTTTCGTCCGTCACCGGCCCCGCCGGCGCCGGCACCCTGTTCACTTTCGGCCCCGACCCGCGCAACAAGCCGACCGCGAAGGCGATCGTCGAGAAGTTCAAGGCCAAGGGCATCGATCCGGAAGGCTACACGCTCTACACCTACGCGGCCATTCAGGTCTGGGCCCAGGCCGTGACCAAGGCCGGCACCACCGACGCCCGGAAGGTCGCCGACACCATCAAGGCCGGCGAATGGGACACCGTGATCGGCAAGATGTCGTTCAACGACAAGGGCGACATCAAGGCCATCGACTATGTGGTCTACAAGTTCGACGACAAGGGCAACTACACCGAGCTCGCGCCCGGCAAGGGATCGTAAGCGCCGGCATTACGCGATGATCGCGATGAACCGCGGCGGTCACGCCGCGGTTTTTTGCTGCCGTATTTGATTGAGCTTGATCCCCCGGATCAGTTCGGGGGGATGGTTTTCGCAAAACCGGCTAGC
>JBKQQE010000415.1:0-3979 GCA_052326245.1 Xanthobacteraceae bacterium
CTTCCAAGCTCGCGCAAGATCGTTCTAGTACCCTGTTTCCGAAGTTCGTTAGATACTCGCTGCAAGCTCTTCACACGCCCTGACCACGACGTAATTTGAGCCAATCGTTGATCGGTCGCCGTGAAGCCCAAGGCCGCGGCGGAACCGGCCATGCCCCCGGACACCGGGCGGCCTGCGCTGCAATAGAACCTAAAAACCTAACGGGAGGAACGCCATGTCGGCTGCAAGTGCTTCGGAGACCGCGAAGGGTGATGCGCAACGCGTTGATGTTGCTGTTGTCGGTGCCGGCTTCGCCGGCCTCTATCTGCTGCATCGCCTGCGCAAGGCGGGCCTGTCGGCGGTGGCGCTGGATACCGCGAACGACGTCGGCGGCACCTGGTACTGGAACCGCTATCCCGGCGCGCGCTGCGACATCCAGACCACCGACTACGCCTACAGCTTTGATCCCGAGCTGGAGAAGGCGTGGACGTGGTCGGAGAAATACGCGACGCAGCCGGAAATCCTCCGCTATCTCGGCTTCGTCGCCGACCGCTATGACCTGCGGCGCGACATCCGCTTCGGCACCAAGGTGACAAACGCGACATGGGACGAAGCCGCCGAGCGCTGGCTGCTCAAGACCGACAAAGGCGCGCCGGTGTCGTGCCACTACTACATCATGGCCACAGGCTGTCTCTCCTCGCCCAAGCCGCCGGAAATCGATGGCGTCAAGGACTTCAAGGGCAAGGTCTATTTCACCGGACGCTGGCCGCACGAGGGCGTCGATTTCACCGGCAAGCGCGTCGCGGTCATCGGTACCGGATCATCGGGAATCCAGTCGATCCCGCTGATTGCCGAGCAGGCGGCGCATCTCACCGTGTTCCAGCGCACCCCGAACTTCGCGCTGCCGGCCCACAACGGTCCCACGCCGAAGGACAAGGCGGCTCTGCTGCAAGGCGATCGCTCCGGCTATCGCGAGCAGGCACGCTGGTCATTGGCAGGCGTGCCGCTGCCGCAGAATACGGTCTACAGCTGGCAACTGAGCGATGCCGAGCGGCGTGCGCGCTTCGAGGAAGCGTGGGCGGCCGGCGATCTCGTCCACATGCTGACGCAGCTGTGGGCCGACCAGGGCGTCGACGTCGACGGCAATGCGCTGCTCTGCGAGCTGTTCCGCGAGAAGATCCGCGGCGCCGTGAAGGATCCTGAGACGGCGGCCGCGCTCACCCCGTATGATCATCCGTTCGGGTCCAAGCGCCCCTGCCTCGATACCAACTACTACGCCACCTTCAACCGGCCCAATGTCACGCTGGTGAACCTGCGGCAGGAGCCGATCACGTCGATCACGGCCACCGGCATCAAGACCGGCAAGCGCACGGTGGACGTGGATGCCATCGTGTTCGCGACCGGCTTCGACGCCATGACCGGCGCCATCCTGGCCGTGCACCCGATCACGGGCCGCGACGGGAAAACGCTCGCCGAGGCCTGGGCAAAGGGTCCGCAGACCTATCTCGGTCTCACCGTGTCGGGTTTCCCCAACCTGTTCATGATCACCGGGCCGGGCAGCCCCTCGGTGCTGTCGAACATGGCGGTGTCGATCGAACAGCACGTCGACTGGGTCGTCGACCGGCTGATTGCGATGCGCGACGCCGGCTTCACCACCATCGATGCGACCGCGGCGGCGCAGGCCGGCTGGGCACGGCACATGGCCGACTGCTCGGCGCTCACGCTGCATCGGCTGGCCAACACCTGGTACACGGGCGCCAACGTCCCCGGCAAGGTGCAAGGCGTGATGCCCTATACCAGCGGTGTCGGCCCCTATCGCAGCATCTGCAACGACGTCGTCAGCCGTGGCATGCTGGGCTTCAGGCTGACCGGCCCGAACGGCGCCGCGCAATGCAACGATGGCGAGGTCGTGCGCCTGCAGCCGGACGTGCGGCTGGTGCTGAACATGCTGGCGGAGATGAACCTGCCGCCACTGGAGTCCTTCGGCTTCCAGGGCGCGCGCGACTTCCTGGCGCAGTTCAATGCTGCCCGTCCGCCGGGCCGGCCGGTTGGCGAGGTCGCCGATGGCGCGCTCGACGGCGCCGAAGGCAAGCTGCCGTATCGGCTCTATCGCCCGGCGACGCCGGGCCCGCATCCGATCGTGGTCTATTTCCACGGCGGCGGCTGGGTGCTGGGTGACGAGCAGTCCGACGAACCGTTCTGTCGCGATATCTGCCGCCGCAGCGGGATGATCGTCGTCAGCGTCGGCTATCGTCACGCGCCGGAGCACCGCTTCCCCGCCGCGGCCGAGGACGGCTACGCGGCCACGCGCTGGATCGCCGCCCATGCTACGGAGCTGGGCGGACGGCCGGGGCCGGTGCTGGTCGCCGGCTGGAGCGCCGGTGGCAACATCGCCGCCGTCACCTGCCAGCTCGCGCGCGACCGCGGCGGGCCGCAGATCGCCGGACAGCTGCTGGTCAGCCCGGTGACCGACTGCACGTTCGACCGTCCGTCCTACACCGACAACGCGACCGGGTTCTTCCTGACGCGCTCGCTGATGTTCTGGTTCTGGGACCTGTACTGCTCGCCCGCCGACCGCGTCGACCCGCGGGTCTCGCCGCTGCGCGGCAAGCTCGAGGGGCTGCCGCCCGCCTTTGTGGTGACCAATGAGTTCGACCCGCTGCGCGATGAAGGCATCGCCTATGCCGACGCGCTGGCCGCGGCCGGCGTGCCGGTCCAGCAGCTGCAGGCGCGCGGCCACTTCCACTCCTCATTCCTGATGGTCGACGTGGTCGTCACCGGCGCCAGCGGTCGTGCGAGGATGGCCGAAGCCCTGCGTGGCTTCGCCGGGCTGCCCCGGCAAGCGGAGCGGAGCGACGTGGAAGCCTGGCGCAGGCAGGACGCTTCGCCGCAGCAGGCGGCCGAATAGCGCGAGGCGGCACCGAGACGCGCCGCGCAAGGCAATATCGCCGGCGCCGATGGTCAACTCATCGGCGTCGGTGGTTGCATGCCGATCAACGCGCGCAGCGTGACGCGGGCTGGTGGTTCTGCGCGCTCTCCGTAATTATCTGATATTATGTGATTTATTGGGTAGCGAACCTACTGGCGCTTGGGGGATGTCGCTCGTGCAGGCGTAGGGCATCGCGCCTGGTTCGGCCAAGGCGAGAGCGGGAACGAAAACGTAGATCGCCACAAGAAGGAAATGCCTGGAAGGCAGGACAATTTCGCCGCATTTGCGAATTCAGCTGGCGATCCGATTCGCCAGACCCTGGTGGCATCTACGCATTTGGATATGCTTCGGGGAACGTCAGCGTGGCAGGGGAGGCAGGGTGAAATGAAAGCGTCCAAACGCGCCAGGATCGTGCTTCCTTTGGTATCGCTTGTGACAGCGTTTGCGCTGTCGGCGCAGGCGGAGCCCAACGGCCCCACCGGTCCAAAAGAAGGGCCGCACAAGCCGGCAGCCCAGACGGGTCGGCCGGGCCCCGGCCGCCCGGTGGCGGGCCACGGGCCACAGGACGCCCGTTTCGCCCGGGGCAATTTCCAGGCGCGCAATTTCGGCGGACACGCCTATCACGGGCGCTTCGCCTGGGAGGGCGGACACTGGCGCCACGAAATCCACAACGGACGCGACGGTTGGTGGTGGGATGTCGGAGGTGCCTGGTACTTCTATCCGGAGGCGATGGATGGTCCGCCCACCTACGTGTCCGAGGTCGAGGTCATCGATGACGCTGCGGACGGACCGCCGGTCGCCGGAGGGTATCCACCGCCACCCGGAGCCTATCCTCCGCCACCGGTGGCCTATGCGCCACCGCCGCCGCCGCCACCACCTGACCCTGCCGCAAGCGCGGTTGGCGGCGCCATCGTGGGCGGGTTACTGGGAGGTTTGCTCACGGGCCGGCCCGGCGGCGTGATCGCCGGAGCGACCGCCGGCGGAGTGACCGGCGCGATCGTCGGCGCCCAGGCCGCGTCGCGGCCCGGTTATTATGTGGCGCAGGGCAACTGCTACTACCGCTACCCCTCG
>JBKQQE010000416.1:0-3568 GCA_052326245.1 Xanthobacteraceae bacterium
GTCCTTTCGAATCCGAAGTTCGCTCACGAGTATGCCGCAGAATATAGCGAACTTCGGATTCGGGACACCAGGAACCTGCCGCGGCGAAACCCACATACGCCCAGTTCTCGGTGTAGCTGATCACCGCATAGGACGACAGCAGGTACCACAAGCTGCTCCAGGTCGCCGCGGCCACGCGCCGGCGCGACACCACGGCGGACGTGAACATCACATAGACCGCGTCGGTCGCGCCGGTGGCGACCACCACACCCGCGGCGGTCAGGGGATCGATGGACATCATGGCTGGCTCGCCGTCGGAATCCGGACACGCCGACGATAGCAGCCAATCCGGCCGGAATGCGGGATCGCCATCAGCGAGCCGATGGTGGCCGCGAGCACAACGATCCAGGTGGTGGCGCTGGCCCGCTCAGGCGTCAGCGAGCTGCTTAGATGTAGCGCCAAAGGTCGGCGGCGCGGATGCCGATGCTGACAGGGCTGGACTGGACGTGGCGCGATCCTTGCGACGTCGGGGTCGACAGCGTGGCCGCCGCATCGGCGCGGCGGGTCGGACCGGAAGGGAACGTGTTGACGGAGGGCACCACCGACATGCCGGGGCGCAGCGCGAGCCGCGAGGCGATGTCGTGGCGGAAGGTGATCTTCACCGGGATCCGCTGCACCACCTTGGTGAAATGGCCGGCGGCGTTGTCGGGCGGCAGCGGCGCGAATTCCTGTCCGCTCGCGGGCGCGATGCTGTCGACACGGCCATGCACCACCTGGCCCGGGAACATGTCGACGGCGATTTCGACAGGCTGGCCCTGGCGCACGTTGGTGAGCTGGGTTTCCTTGAAGTTCGCCACCACATAGGCGCTGTCGACCGGCACCACCGACATCAGCTGGGTGCCCGCCTGCACGAACTGGCCGACGCGCAGGCTGCGGTTGCCGACGACGCCGTCGATCGGCGCGACGATCGTTGTGTAGCCGAGGTTGAGCTCGGCCTGGCTTTGCACCGCCGACGCCCGCGCCAGCGCCGCGGTGGCCTGGGCGATCTCGGCCTTGAGCAGATCGGGCTGCTTCAGCGCGGAAGAAAGGTTGGCGGTATCGCGCTCGATGGTGGCCTGGGCGCCGGCGATGCGCGACTGCGCCTGCTTGGCGGCGAGCGCGGCCTGCGCCGCGGCGACATCCGCCTTGGCCTGGTCGAGCGCGACGGCGTAGTCCCGCTCGTCGATCCGCGCCAGCACCTGGCCGGCCTTGACGCTTTCATTGTCGCCGACCCGCACCTCCCGCAGATAACCCGAAACCTTCGGCGCGATGGTGGTGGTATCGGCCTTCACATAGGCGTCGTCGGTGGAGACGAGATATTGCCCGACGGCCCAATATTCCCAGCCATAGCCGGACGCGCCGGCCAACGCCACGAGCGCGGCGCCTACCAGTAACAGCTTGCGGAAGCTGTTGTTTTTCGTCGGAGCCGGAACCCGCGCGGCTTCGCCCGGGCTACCCTTGTCGGCTGCAGGCACCAGCAATAGATCCTGAAGAACGGTGCGCGCGGGCACCGGGCTCTCGATCTCGAGGGTGGGGGAATGGCGGGTCATGGCGGTCGCTCCAGGCGGCTCACGGCGGAGCCTGATTTAGGAAACTTGATATTTTCCCAAATAAGCCCTACATGATGACTGTCAATGGAATGACTGGGATCATGGAAAAGCATGGCTGAGATCCACCCCACCGAGGAACGGCGCTGCCGGGGGCGCCCGCAAGTGCGCCCCGACGACGCGACGCGGGCGATGATCTACGAGGCCGCGCGGCACGAATTCGCCGACAAGGGCTTCGCGCCGACCTGCATGGAGACAGTGGCGCGCCGCGCCGGCATCTCCACCAAGACGCTGTACCGCCTCGTTCCCAACAAGGTCGCCCTGTTCGAGGGCATGGTGTCGCAGCGGCTCGATCGCCTCAGCGACAGCATCAACCTGCACGCCGCCGACCACACCGATGTCGAGGCGGCGCTGGTGGAAGCGCTGATGGCCTGCGCGGAGCTGACGCTCGGCGCCGACGTCGTCGCGCTGCAGCGGGTGGTGATGCAGGAGCGCTGCACATTTTCCGATATCGCCGTGACGTTCTATCGAACCGGCGTCCAGCGCACCCAGGCGGCGCTGGCCGACTGGCTGCGCACGCAGCAGCAGCGCAATCTGATCGCGCTCGACGACGCCGAGGAAGCCGCCGGCATGCTGCTCGGAATGCTGGTCTCGGCGCCGCAGCGCGCCGCGCTCTATGGCGGCCTGCCCCTGCCGTCGCGGCAGCAGATCGAGCAGCGCGTTCGCACCTGCGCGGCGCTGTTCCTGCGCGGATGCGCCGTCAAGGCGTGAATTCGGCGCGGCGCGAGCCCGCGCGCTAGTGGCTTCCTGCTCTATTCAAGCGTGGCTCGTGGCTCGGTCAAATCATGCCACCATGGTCGCTGGCCGAGGCGTCGCTTCGAGGTCGAGTTCGGCCAGCGGCACGGGCCGGCCGAACAGGTAGCCCTGCATCAGATCCACGCCGGCGCTGCGCAGGTAGTCGAGTTGCTCGGAGGTCTCGACGCCCTCGGCCGTGGTGACGATGCCGAGCCCTTGCGCCAGGGCGATCACCGAGGACACCACGGCCCGGCAATCGCGGCGGGCAAGACAGCCCTGCGTGAACGACTTGTCGATCTTGATCTTGTCGAACGGGAAGTTCGTCAGGTAGTTCGCCGACGAGTATCCCGTGCCGAAATCGTCCAGCGCCAGGGAGATGCCGAGATTCTTCAGCTGCCGGATCGTCGACAGATGCGCGGCCTGGTTTTCCAGCAGCGAGCTTTCGGTGATCTCCAGCTCCAGCCGATCGGGCGCGAGGCCGGTTTCCACCAGCGCGCACAACACCAGATCGAAAAGGTTGCCCTTGCTGAACTGGACGGCCGAGATGTTGATGGCAACCTTGACATGCGCCGGCCATGCCGCCGCGTCCGCGCAGGCCTGCTGCAGGATCCACGCCCCGAGCGGCACGATCAGGCCCGTCGATTCCGCAAGCGGGATGAACTGATCGGGCGCGATCAACCCGCGCGTCGGATGCCGCCACCGAACCAATGCCTCGACGCCCTGCAGCCGGCCGGTGCCGGCGTCGACGAACGGCTGATAGCGCAGCTCGAATTCGCCCCGCGCGATCGCATCCTGCAATTCGCCCTCGACGTTGCGCTGGGTTTCGGCGGATTCGGACATCTCGGAACTGAACAGGCGATAGTCGTTCCGGCCGCCGGCCTTGGCCGCGTAGAGCGCGAGGTCCGCCTTCTTCAGCACGTCCTCCGGGTCGATGCCGTGTTCCGGAGCGAGCGCGATTCCGATGCTGGTGCCGACGCTGGCGACATTTCCGTCGATATCGAACGGCCGGGTAATGGCATCGATGATCCTGAGAGCCAGCGCGATGGCCCCCTCATGCTGGCTGGCGCCGCCGTCCTGGATGATCGCGAACTCATCGCCGCCAAGTCGGGCCAGGACGTCGGTGTCCCGTATCGACGCCTTCAGCCGCAGGGCGACTTCGACCAGCAGCTTGTCGCCGGCGGGATGCCCCAGCGTGTCGTTGACCGCCT
>JBKQQE010000417.1:0-14799 GCA_052326245.1 Xanthobacteraceae bacterium
CGCCTTCGCGGTTTGTTCGGCGAGGCTCTTCACCTCGGCCGCCACCACGGCGAATCCCCGGCCCGCCTCGCCGGCGCGCGCCGCCTCGATGGTGGCATTGAGCGCAAGAAGGTTGGTCTGGCTGGCGATTTCGCTGATCAGCTTGACGACGTCGCCGATGCTGGCGGCGTCCTTGAACAGTCCCTGGACCGTCGTATTGGTGCGATCGGCCTCCGACACGGCCTTCCGTGCGATCGCGGCCGATTGCGCGACCTGCCGGCTGATTTCGCTGACGGAGCTGGCCAATTCCTCCGACGCCGCCGCGACGGTGTGCACGTTTGTCGACGCCTCTTCCGTCGCCGCGGCGACCGCCGTTGCCTGGCTGCTGGTTTCTTCGGCCGTCGCCGTCATCGACGACGCGGTCGCCTGCAGCTCGGTGGAGGCCGACGCCACCGACCTCAGTACCGTCGTGATGTCCGCGTCAAACGCCTGGGTCAGCTCGTTGACCCGCGCCGCGCGTGCGACCCGCGCGTTGATTGCTTCGGCCTCCTTGGCGGCAAGTTCCCTGGCCTTGATCATGTTCTCCTTGAAGATCAGGACGGCCCTCGCCATCAGTCCGATTTCGTCCTTGTTGTCGGTTGCGGGAATCTCGACGGAGTGATCGCCACCGGCAAGCCGTCCCATTGCTCCCACCATCTTGAGAATGGGCGGCACGATCGAACGGTTGGTCAGATACACCACCGTGCCGGCGACGCCGATGCCGACGCCCATCAGCACCCAGAGCAAGGTCGTGAGGAAGCTGATTTCAGCAAGGGCCGCCGCACCGTCCGCTTTCAGGCCGTCCTGTTGCCGCGAAACCATCCCGCCCGAACGCGAGCCCGCGGCAGTCCGTGCTCCGGAGAAGATATCGAGGAGCTTGTTGGCGCGGGGGGCGGCTTCGTTGGTCAGGAACCACTGCGCCATGTTCCAGCGGTCCGAGGCCCGGATATCGAACATCTTCTGCGGCAGCGGCGCGAATTTGGCGCGGGCTGCAACGAGCGCGTCGAAGGCCGCCTGCTGATCGGGCGTCATCTCCGGCCGCCGTTTCGACAGCGAGTCGAACTTTCTCTGATTGAGCGCCCACAGTTCGGCGAACTCATTCTTGAAGGTCGCGTCCGCGGTCAGCAGATAGGCGCGGATCGCACCGATCGCCATCGCCATGCTGCCGCGCATGTCGGCAAAGCCGATCAGCAGGCTCTTGCGTGCGTCGGTCGAGGCAATGTTGCTTTCCTCGTCGATGATGGAGGTGGCCTTTTGCAGCATGAGTCTGGCCAGCGGCGCTGCCTCGGTCGCAAGCATCTTTGCGGCAGGCTGCTCGTCGATGGTGTGAGCAATCGCTTCGGCCTTGTCCTGCGCGCTGCGCAATTCGTCGAGCAACGGTTTGGCTTGCTTCCAATCCACCTTGTTTTGCTCGACAGTCCAGTGGCTCGAGAGATGATCCATCTCGGAGCCATAGGTCTGGATGTCCTTCCAGAGCGCCGCGCGCTCGGACTTGAATGCCTCGTTGCCGGTTATCAGCCAGCCGCGCAGCGATGCAAGTGACGCATAAACCCCCGCCACCATGTCGCTCGCGGTCATGGCGGTCGGTACCCGAAGGTTGACCGTCCGATCGGTGGATTCGCTGACCGCGCGAACCTTGATGATCGTCGTGCCCACCACACCGGCCAGCAGAATGCAGAGCACACTGAAGCCGAGAACCAGTCGTCCGCCGATGTTCAAACGCAAAAGGGCCATAGGGGAGTACCTCTGTGATGCAGCCGCCCAACCGGCCTTTCGCCGGTTTTGGCGCCGACACGCATGGAACGCATCGGCAGGATCGGGCTACGCGGTATCGTCAATCGAGCATTGCACACGCGACGTATTCTCTCAGCTCCTGGTTAATGATGCATTCTGTCGACCAGATCTGGGTCATTGATCCGCGTTAAGTCGGAAGCTCCTCGCGAAGCTTGATCGACTGGCGTGGGCTCCCGATCGCGTCGAGAACCGGGATATCCGACTTTGTGTCGCCGCCCGCAACGCCGGGAGCCAGTTGCGGACATCGGCTGCGCCGGGAGGCGGACTACTGATCAGCCATGGGACCGGTACCGGCGCCCGCGTGCCGGAGCGCCAGCCTGGCGGACCGTGATCGTCAAGGGCGCCGGTGCGGCCGACTTGGCGGTCGAGCAGCTCGCGAGTGCCGACAAGGCGGGTCGAACAGCCTTGCGGCAGGCTGCCTTGCGCAGCCATCCCGCACCGCAGCACAAGACATTGCCAGTCGTTCTTGTTAGCATGGGTACGATGAGCATTTCGGCACACCCAGACTCGTCTGAAAGCCCGGGGATGCCCGCAGCGCCCGTTGCGGCCGCGGCTCCGGCGGCGCCCGCGGCCGGCCCCAGGATCCGCAGCCGGCTGGTCACCAAATATGTCGCGCTGTTCGTGGCGGTGGTGGGCGTGGCCCTGCTGTCCAACGGGATCTTCGAGGTCTTTTTCTACTATCGCGAGCACAAGGCAGCCCTGATCCGCATCCAGCACGAGCAGGCGGAAGCCGCCGCCGCCAAGATCGGCCAGTTCGTCAAGGAAATCGAAAGCCAGCTCGGCTGGACCACCCAGCTGCCATGGTCGGCCGGCGCGCTCGAGCAGCGCCGGTTCGACGCGCTGCGGCTGCTCCGTCAGGTGCCGGCGATCACCGAACTCGCCCAGGTCGACGCCACTGGCCACGAGCGGCTGCGGGTGTCGCGGCTGGCGATGGACGTGGTGGACAGCGGGATCGACCTCTCCGGCGAGCCGAAATTCGCCGAGACTGTCGCGCACAAGGTCTATTACGGGCCGGTGTATTTCCGGCGCGAGTCCGAGCCCTACATGACGCTTGCCATCGCCGGGACCCGGCGCGACGCCGGCGTCAGCATCGCCGAGGTCAATCTCAAGCTGATCTGGGACGTGGTGTCGCAGATCAGGGTCGGCAAAAGCGGCCATGCCTATGTGGTCGGGCCGCAGGGCCGCCTGATCGCGCATCCCGACATCAGCCTGGTGCTGCGCAACACCGACATGTCCGGCCTGCCGCAGGTGCAGGCGGCGCTGGCCGGCGGCGCCGCCGCGAATCTTCAGGAATCGCAGGGTGGGCGCAACATCCAGGGCCAGGAAGTGCTGACCGCCGCGGCGCCGATTTCCCCGCTGGGCTGGACCATGTTCGTCGAGCTTCCAGTCGAGGAGGCCTATGCCTCGCTCTACCAGGCGCTGCAGCGGCTGGCGCTGGTGCTGGCCGCGGCGCTGATCTTCGCGGTGCTGGCGGGCATATTCCTGGCCCGGCGCATGGTCGGGCCGATCCAGGCGCTGCGCGCCGGCGCCGAGCGCATCGGCGGCGGCGATTTCACCCAGCGCATCGCGATCCACACCGGCGACGAACTGGAAGGCCTTGCCGACCAGTTCAACGACATGGGCGCAAGGCTGCAGGAATCCTATGCCGACCTGGAGAACAAGGTCGAGACCCGCACCTCCGAACTGAGCGAATCGCTGCAGCACCAGACCGCGACCTCCGAGGTGCTTCAGGTCATCAGCCGCTCGCCCGGCGACCTCGATCCGGTGTTCCAGACCATCCTGCAAAGCGCGACCCGGATTTGCGACGCCGAGTTCGGTCTGCTGCTGCTGTTCCAAGACGGCAACTACCGCCGCGCCTCGGTTTTCAACCTGCCGCCGGCCTTTGCGGAATCCTTCGAGCACGTCCCGGTGATTTCGCCACCGCCCTCGGATCCGCTGGGCCGGCTGGCGGCGACGCACCAGGTCATCCACGTCGCCGATGTGAGGCAGGAATCGGACTACCGCGCCGGCTTTCCGCCGATCGTCAACCTGGCGGAACTCGGCGGAGCGCGGACGCTGCTGCTGGTGCCGATGCTGAAGGAGAACGCCCTGGTCGGCGTCATCGCCATCTTCCGGCAGGAGGTTCGCCTGTTCGCGCCCAAGCAGGTCGATCTGGTGACGAGCTTTGCCAGCCAGGCGGTGATCGCCATCGAGAATGCGCGGCTGTTGAGCGAGCTGCGCCAGCGCACCGACGATCTCAGCGAGTCGCTGCAGCAGCAGACCGCGACCTCCGAGGTGCTGAAGGTGATCAGCCGCTCGGCGTTCGACCTGCAGGCGGTGTTCAACACCCTGATAACCTCCGCGGTCGACCTGCACGGCGCCATCAGCGGCACCATCTGCGTGCGCGACGGCGACGTGTTTCCCTACCGGGCGATCGTGGGGGCCGGTACTGAAGCGATGTGGCGCTTTCTCGCGGAGCACCCCGCGGTGCCGGGACGGGCTACCGCTGCCGGGCGCGCAATTCTGTCGGGCCAGGTCGAGCAGATTCCTGACGTTCTCGACGACCCGGATTTTGCGGTGCCGATGCAGGCGCTCATCGATGTCGATACCCCGAGGTCGCTGCTCAGCGTGCCGCTGGTCGGCAAGGATCGGATCGAGGGCGCGCTGGTGGTCGGCCGCAAGCAGCCGGGAGCCTTTTCGAAACGCGAAGTGGAGATCCTGCAGACCTTCGCCGACCAGGCGGTGATCGCCATCGAGAATGTCCGGCTGTTCGACCAGGTGCAGGCGCGGACCAAAGAGCTCGCCGCCTCGCTGGAGGAGCTGCGCACCGCCCAGGACCGGCTGGTGCAGACCGAGAAGCTCGCTTCGCTGGGCCAGCTCACCGCCGGCATCGCCCACGAGATCAAGAACCCGCTCAACTTCGTCAACAATTTCGCGGCGCTGTCGGCGGAACTGACCGACGAGCTCAACGACGTGCTGAAGTCGGCGACCCTCACCGACAAGGTTCGCGAGGAAGTCGACGAACTGACCGCCATGCTGAAGGGCAATCTCGAAAAGGTGGTGCAGCACGGCCAGCGCGCCGATTCCATCGTCAAGAACATGCTGCTGCATTCCCGCGAGGGCTCCGGCGAGCATCGCATGGCCGACATCAACGCGCTGGTGGAGGAGAGCCTCAACCTCGCCTATCACGGCGCCCGCGCCGAGAAGCCGGGCTTCAACATCACGCTGCAGCGCGACTTCGATCCGCTTGCGGCCGAAATCGACGTGTTTCCGCAGGAAATCACCCGGGTGTTCCTCAACCTGATCTCCAACGGCTTCTACGCCACCGCCAAGCGCAAGGCGGAAAGCGGCGACGATTTCGAGCCGGTGCTCAGCGCGACCACGAAGAACCTCGGCGGCAAGGTCGAGATCCGGATCCGCGACAACGGCACCGGCATTCCGGACGCGGTGAAGGAGAAGATGTTCAACCCGTTCTTCACCACCAAGCCGGCGGGCGAAGGCACCGGGCTCGGGCTGTCCATGAGCCACGACATCGTGGTCAAGCAGCACGGCGGCACCATCGCGGTGGACACCGCACCGGGGCAGTTCACCGAGTTCGTCATCACGCTGCCGCGCGCCGCGGCGGCGCGGGCGGAAAGGCGGGCATGACAATGCCGGTCCCGACGCGCAGCGAATCCACCGAGCCTGACGCAACCGTCGCCGACCTCGAAGCGCGGCTTCAGGCCGCGCTCGACCGCCAGGCCGCCACCGCCGAGATCCTCAGCGCCATCGCCAACTCGCCCGGCGACGCCGAGCAGTCGCTGCACCGGATCGCCGAGATCACCGCGCGGCTGTTTGCCGCCTCCAGCGTCTCGCTGCTGCTCGCCGACGGCGACAAATGGGGCCGCACGCTTCGCGTCGGGGCGAGTTCCGAGCAAATCGTCTCCGCGATCCCGCTGGCTCATGTGACGATCGGGCCGCAGTTCATGCCCGGCGCGGTCTACCTCGAAAACCGCCAGGTCCACGTGCCCGATCTCGACGATCCGGCAGCGATCGCCCGCTGGCCAGGCGCCACCCCGGCGCGCGCCGCCGGCACCCGCACCATGTCCGGCACGCCGCTGCGGCGCGAGGGCAGGGCTATCGGCGCCATGATCGTGCACCGCGACCATCTCCTACCCTTCACGGCGGAAGAGCTGACGCTGCTGCAGGGCTTCGCCGACCAGGCAGCCATTGCCGTCGAGAATGCCCGCCTCATCAACGAGACTCGTGAGGCGCTGGAGCGCCAGACCGCCACCGCCGAAGTCCTTCGTGTCATCAGCCAATCCCCGACCGACGTGCAGCCGGTGTTCGACGCCGTCGTCAGCGCCGCGGTGCGGCTGCTGCACTGCGACATCTGTTTCGTGCTGCTTCGCGGCGGCGACACCTTCTCGCCGATGGCGGGCGCCGGACCGGAAGGCCCGCTCCCGGACCTCGGACCCACCAACCTGCCGATCGACCCCGACGCCAATTTCCCGTCACGCGCCATTCTTGGCAAGACGATGCTTCACCTGCCGGACTGGTCAAAGATCGACCTGCCCGAGCACGAACGGCGGATCCAGTCGATCATCGGCGTGAACGCGGCGCTGTACCTGCCTTTGCTGCACCAGGACGAATGCATCGGGCTGCTGGCGCTGGCCAGCAAGCGAGCCAACGTGTTCAGCGAGAGCGACATCGAGCTGGCGAAGTCTTTCCGCGACCAGGCCCTGATCGCGATCCAGAACACGCGTATGTTCAACGAGACCCGTGAGGCACTGGAGCGGCAGACCGCCACCGCCGACATCCTGAAGGTCATCGCCAGCTCGCCGTCGCACGTGCAGCCGGTGTTCGAGGCCATCGCCGAACGCGCCAACCGGCTGATCGGCGGCCTGTCCACGGCGGTGCTGAGGGTTGTCGGCGATCAAATCCACCTGGCGGCGTTCACCTCGATGGGCGAGGTCGCCGACCGCGCGCTGCAGGCCTTGTATCCCCGCCCGGTTGCCGAGGTAACAGGTGTCGATCGCCTGCGGGAAGGCCGCACCGTGCAGATCACGGATACTGAAACTGCGTCCCATGTCCCTGAGAGGATCCGGGACCTCGCGCGGCGCCGCGGCTACCGCAGCATCCTCTACACCCCACTTATTCTCGACCGCGGGCTGATCGGGATCATTGTTGTCACGCGTCGGGAGCCCGGCCCGTTCGATCCGCGCCACGGCGAACTGCTCAAGACCTTCGCCGACCAGGCGGTGATTGCCATCCGGAACGCCCGGCTGATCAACGAGACCCGGGAAGCGCTGGAGCGCCAGACCGCCACCGCCGACATCCTCAAGGTCATCGCCAGTTCGCCGTCGGACGTGCAGCCGGTGTTCGAGGCCATCGCCACACGATCGAAAAAGCTGGTCGACGCGCTGTCGACGACGGTGTTCAGGCTGGTCGACGGGATCATGCACCTGAAGGCGTTCACGCCCGTCAGCCCGGAGGCCGACGCGGCACTCAAGGCCCTGTTTCCCGCGCCGCTGACGAACTTCAGCTGGGGCGAGGCGGTTCGCGGCGGGGGGATTCACCGGGTTGTCGATACCGAAAACGAAGTGGACAGTCTGCGCGACCTGGCGCGGCTGCGCGGCTTCCGCAGCATGCTGTTCGTGCCGCTGCTGCGCGACGGCGCCCCGATCGGGCTGATCGCCGTGACCCGGGTCGAGCCCGGCCCGTTCGCCGACAACCACGTCGACCTGCTCAAGACCTTCGCCGATCAGGCGGTGATCGCGATCCAGAACGTGCAGCTGTTCGACGAGGTGCAGGCCAAGACCCGCGACCTCTCCGAGGCGCTGGACCAGCAGACCGCCACCGCCGACGTGCTCAAGGTGATCAGCCGCTCGGTATTCGACCTGCAGTCGGTGCTCGATACGCTGGTCGAGTCGGCCTGCGCGCTCTGCGGCACCAGCCTGGGCCTGCTCTATCTGCGCGGCGACGACGCCTTCGAATGCAAGGCCATCGCCGGCGCCGGCGTTGCGGAGGCGCGCCGTGTGTTCATGGGGCGCCCGATCCGCGCCGGCCGCGGCACCGCCGCCGAACGCGTGATCATGACCGGAGAGGTGCACAGCATCACCGACTTCTTCGCGGATCCGGAGATGGATCCCAGGGTCAGGGAGATGATCCGCAATGCCGGCGGCTCCGGCATCGGCAGCCTTCGCTCCACGCTGGCGGTGCCGATGATGCGCGACGACACCGTCGTCGGCGTGATCGTCATCGCGCGGACCCAGACCGGACCGTTTCCCGCGCGCCAGGTCGAGCTGCTGCAGACCTTCGCCGACCAGGCGGTGATCGCCATCGAGAACGCCCGGCTGTTCGACCAGGTGCAGGCCCGCACCCGCGAGCTATCGGCCTCGCTCGAGAACCTGCGCACCGCCCAGGACCGCCTGGTGCAGACCGAGAAGCTTGCTTCGCTGGGCCAGCTCACCGCCGGCATCGCCCACGAGATCAAGAACCCGCTCAATTTCGTCAACAATTTCTCGGCGCTGTCGATCGAACTGATCGACGAGATGCTGGAGGTGCTGAAGGCCGCCCCGCTCGACACCATGATGCGCGGCGACGTCGACGAGCTCAGCCACATGCTCAAGAACAACCTCGACAAGGTGGTGCAGCACGGCAGCCGCGCCGACTCCATCGTCAAGAATATGCTGCTGCATTCCCGCGAGGGCTCCGGCGAGCACCGGCCCGCCGACATCAACGCGCTGGTGGAGGAGAGCCTCAACCTCGCCTATCACGGCGCCCGCGCCGAGAAGTCCGGCTTCAACATCACCCTGCGGCGCGACTTCGATCCCGCGGCCGGCGAGGTCGTGGTGTTTCCGCAGGAGATCACCCGCGTGTTCCTGAACCTGATCTCCAACGGCTTCTACGCCACCGCCAGGCGCATGGCCGAGGCCGGCGACGGCTTCGAACCGGTGCTCGTCGCGGCCACGAAAAACCTCGGCGACAGCATCGAGATCCGGATCCGCGACAACGGCACCGGCATCCCTCCACAGGTGAAGGAAAAGATGTTCAACCCGTTCTTCACCACCAAGCCGGCCGGCGAAGGCACCGGGCTCGGGCTGTCCATGAGTCATGACATCATCGTGAAACAGCACGGCGGCACCATCGAGGTGGAGACCGCGCCGGGGCAGTTCACCGAATTCATCGTCACGCTGCCGCGCGCCGGGCTGGCCGCATCCGGGAATGGAGGCCTGAAGTGAGTGTCTATATCCTCGTCGTCGACGACGAGCCCGACGTCGAAGAGCTGTTCCGCCAGCAGTTCCGGCGCGATATCCGCTCCGGCCGGTTCCTGATGGAATTCGCGCTGTCGGCGCCGCAGGCGCTGGACCGCGCCGCGACGGTGGCGGATCCGACGCTGATCCTGATCCTGTCGGACGTCAACATGCCGGGCATGAGCGGGCTGGACATGCTGCCCAAGGTGCGGGCGGAGCGGCCCGACGTGCCGGTGATCATGATCACCGCCTATGGCGACGCCGAGACCAAGCGCAAGGCGATCGAGAACGGCGCCTCGGGGCTCCTGACCAAGCCGATCGATTTCGCGCTGCTGCGCCACGAAATCGACACCCGGCTGAGCGGGGTCGCATGACCGCCACCATCCTGGTCGTCGACGACGAACCCGATCTCGAGGCGCTGGTGCTGCAGAAATTCCGCCGCCAGATCCGCGACCAGTCGGTGGCCTTCGTGTTCGCCCGCGACGGCATCGAGGCGCTGGCCTCGATCGAGGCCAATCCCGCCGTCGACCTCGTCGTGTCCGACATCAACATGCCGCGGATGGACGGCCTGACCCTGCTCTCGAAGCTGCAGGACACCGAGGAGAAGAAGTCGACCATCATCGTCTCCGCCTACGGCGACATGAGCAACATCCGCACCGCCATGAACCGCGGCGCGTTCGACTTCCTCACCAAGCCGATCGACTTCGGCGACCTCGAGACCACCATCGATAAGACGCTGCGCCACATCGAGATGATGCGCGACGCGCGCCGCCGCCAGGCCGAGGCCGAGCGGGCCCAGGCGTCGCTGGCGCGGTATTTCTCGCCGCAGCTCGCCAGCCGCCTTGCCGCCGAGGCCGGCGGCGACGGCATGGCCGTGCACTGGCGCGAGGTGGCGACCATCTTCACCGACATTGCCGGATTCACCTCGCTGGTGGAGACCACGGCGCCGGACATGCTCGGCGCGCTGCTCAAGGAGTACATGAGCGGAATGACCGACGTGGTGTTCGCCCATGACGGCACGGTGGCGAAGATCATCGGCGACGCCATCCAGATCCTCTTCAATGCGCCGGGCGACCAGCCGGATTACGCCGCGCGCGCAATCGCCTGCGCGATCGACCTCGACACCTGGGCGGAGCAGTTCCGCGAACGCTGGAAGGACCGCGTCAATTTCGGCGCCACCCGCATCGGCGTCCATGCCGGGCCGGCGCTGGTGGGAAATTTCGGCGGCGCCCGCTTCTTCGACTACACCGCCTATGGCGACACCATCAACACCGCGGCGCGGCTGGAGACGGCCAACAAGTATCTCGGCACCCGGATCTGCGTCAGCGCCGCGGCGGCAGACGCCAGCGGCAGTTTTCGCGGCCGGCCGGTGGGCGACCTGATGCTTCGCGGCCGCAGCGAGCCGTTGCGCGCCTTCGAACCGCTGTCGGCGGAGGCGGCCGAGCAATCGGCGACGAAGGACTATGCCGCGGCGTTCGCGCGCCTCGAGGCCGGCGACGCCGCCGCCCTGCCGGCGTTCGCGGCGATCGTCGGCGCCAATGCCGGCGACGCGCTGGCAAGCTATCATCTCAAGCGACTGTTGAACGGCGGCAAGGGCATTCGCATCCAGGTCGAGTGATGACGGCGACGACGTGCGAACCCCCGCTGGCTGCTGGCTCGCGGCCCGGACGGCGCGCTCGACCCAGGGGCTCGCTTCAGGGAATTTTAAGCGAAGCCGGTTCCTGCTTCGAACTACGTGGTCGAGCTGTTACAATTCGTCCGGGATTCCTGGGGGTCGTTGATGAGACGGCGGGAATTTATCGCAGGACTTGCCAGCGCCTGGCCGCTCGCGGCCCGCGCCCAGTCGGCGGACCAGTTGCCGCGGATCGGCGCCCTGATGGCATTCGCCGCCGACGACGCCATCGGCCGGTCCCGCGCCACGGCCTTCGCCAAGGGGCTGGAAGAACTCGGCTGGTTCGACGAACGCAATCTGCGGATCGACTATCGCTGGGCTGGCAGCGACACCGCTCGAATCCGGGCGGCCGCGCAGCAGCTCGTCGATACCGCCCCGCGTGTACTCGTCAGCGCGGGAACGCCGGCAACGCTGGCATTGAAGCAGGCGACGGCGAGCATTCCGGTGGTCTTCATCGCGGTCAACGATCCCATCAGCCAGGGGATCGTGCAAAGCCTGGCGCATCCTGGCGGCAACCTCACCGGGTTCACGCTGTTCGAAGCCTCGATGGGCGGCAAGTGGCTGGAGATGCTCAAGGAGATGGCGCCGGCCGTCACCCGCGTCACGGTCATCTTCAATCCGGAGACCACGCCCTTCTTCAAGGCTTTCATCGATCCGATCGAGGCCGCCGCGTCCGCGTTCGCCGTTGAGGTCATCGCCGCCCCGGTTCGGGACGATGCCGGCATCGAAGGCGCGATCGCTTCCGCGGGCAGCGCGCCGGGAGGAGGCCTGTTCCTGCTGCCGGATCTGTTTACGGTGGCGCGTCGCGCCATCATCATCGAACTGGCGGCGCGCTACCGCCTGCCCGCGGTCTCCTATTATTCCAAGTTCGCGACCGAGGGCGGCCTGTTTTCCTACGGCAGCCACATTATCGATCTGTACCGCCGTGCGGCATCTTATGTCGATCGGATCCTCAAGGGCACCGATCCGAAGGATCTGCCGGTGCAGCAGCCCAACAAGTTTCAGTTCCTGGTCAACCTCAGGACCGCGAAGGCGCTCGGCCTGACCGTGCCGCCCACCTTGCTCGCGCAAGCCGACGAGGTGATCGAATAGAGCATGATCCGGACCGGAACGGCCGCGTTAGCGCAAAGTGGGTACCGGTTTTCCGAAAGGATCGAGCTCGATCAAAGAGCTGGAGCGGCCGTTTGCGCCGGCGGCGTTCACCCAGGCGCGCGAACCAGCAGCGCGTCGACGATGGTCAGGCCCAGCCCCGCCGGATGGACGATGACCGGGTTGAGCTCGATCTCGGACACGCTGTCCTTCAGTCCGGCCGCCAGCTGCGACACCTGCGCCACCAGCGTCGCCAGCGCCGCGATGTCGGCCTTGGCCGCGCCGCGAAAGCCGTCGAGCAGCGGCGCGGAGACCAGCGCGGCGATCATCGCGGCGGCGCCGGCGCGGCTGACCGGCGCCGGCCGATAGACCACGTCCTTGAACAATTCGGTGGCGATGCCGCCGAGCCCGACCATCACCATGGGACCGAAGGTGCCGTCGCGCAGCGTGCCGACGATGATCTCGACGCCGCGTCTCGCCATCGGACTGACCAGCACGCCCTCGATCTGCGCGTCGGGACGGTGGCGGCGGGCGTTCGCGATCAGGAGATCGTAGGCCGCGCCGGCGGCGTCGCGATCGGCGATGTTGACCTCAACGCCGCCGACCTCGCTCTTGTGCGCGATCTGCGGCGACTGGATCTTCATCGCCCAGGGAAAGCCGAGCCGCACTGCGGCGGCGTCGATGTCGCCGCGCTGACAGAGCAGGATCTCGTCGGGCAGGACGATGCCGGCCTGGCGCAGCCACTGCTTGCTGCCGTGCTCCGACAGCGCGCCGGCCTCGACACCAATCGCCGGCAGCTGCACCAGCGCCGCTTCCGGCTCCATGGCCGGCGGCGCGGCCGCAAAGCGCGCCCGGCGCACCAGCGCGCGCGCCGCCTTGCCGAACGCGGCGAGACCGGGGAACACGACGAGGCCGGCCGCGCCCAGGCCGTCGCGGGAGAACTGCGACGGCAGCGTGTAGGTGTGGACCAGGATCGGCTTCGCCTGGCGGTCGACCACCGGCTTGATCTCGTCGCTCTTCAGCGGCACCCGCGTCTCGCTCGACAGCGACACCACCACCGCGATCAGGTCGACCTCGTCGGAGCGCGACAGCATCTCGACGATCTTCTGCAGCCCGCCGCTGTGCACCGCCTGCGCGGTGATGTCGACCGGATTGCGCGGCGACCCGTAGGCGGGAATCAGCGCGCGGATCTCGCTCTGCAGCGATGGCGACAGTACGGGCAGCACCAGGCCCTCGCCCGCCAGCGTATCCGCCATCCAGGCCCCCGCCCCGCCCGAGACGGTGACCACGGCGACGCGATCGCCGTTCGGCAGCGGATTGGACGCGAATGCCGCCGCGGCGGCGACCGCCTCGTCGATATCCTGCGCCGCCACGACGCCGTGGGCGGCGAACACCGCGTCGTAGGCCGCGTTCCATCCGGCCATGCTGGCGGTGTGGGAGGCGGCGGCGCGCTCGCCGGCACTGGTTCGGCCGACCTTGCAGACGATCACCGGCTTGCCGGCTTGCGCCGCGTCGCCGAGCGCGGCCCGGTAATTGCCGGCGTCGCGAATGCCTTCGATGAACAGCAGGATGACGTCGGTGGCCTGATCCTGCACCAGGTAGCCGAGGATTTCGCCGGTGGCGAGATCGGCCTCGTTGCCGGTGGAGATGACGTGACTGACCGCGACCCCCATGGTCCTGGCGCGGTTGTAGATGGCAAAGCCGATGCCGCCGCTCTGCGCCACGATCCCGAGCCGGCGCCGCGTCGCCACCAGCCGCGGCGCCTCCGGCTTCACATCGACCGTCGGGCTGAACGTCGCGGCGATCCTGCCGGGCTCGTTGTAGAAGCCTTCGGCATTGGGCCCCGAGACCCGCATGCCGGTGCGCCGCGCCAGCGCCGTGATCGCGCCCTGCAGTGCGGCGCTCTCGGCGCCGCCCTCGGCGAAGCCGGAGGAGATGATCACCGCATTCCTGACGCCGGCCGCTGCGCATTGCTCGAGAATGCCGAGCACGAGGCGCGCCGGGATCACCACGATGGCGAGATCGACCGGGGCGCCGATCGCGGCGATCGAAGGATAGCAGCGCAGCCCGTCGATCTCCTGGTGGCGGGGATTGACCGGAAAGATCGCACCCGGAAATCCGTTCTTGCGCAGGAACGCGAGCAGCAACCCCGGAATCTTCAGCGGCTCGGGGGAGGCGCCGATCACCGCGATGGATTGCGGCGAGAACAGGCTGTCGAGCGGATGGCTGCGGCAGGCGCGCGGCCCGGAAGTCGCGGTCATGAACTGATCATCCTCGTCGTTGCTAGTAGCCGGTTTCCGAAGTTCGTGAGTCACTTGCCGCGCTCTCCCCACACGAACTTCGAAAAGTAAAGGGCACCAGTGTGACCGCGGGTCATCCGTCGAGCCAGATATCGACGCCGGCGATGCTGACCACGCCGCCGTCGACGGCGTAGCCGCGCCCGCTTGCGGCGGCGAGGATTGCCGCCGCATCGACCACCTCGAACGCCAGCGCCGAGAGCGCGTCATCCGGGCCCGCCCGGAAGCGAAACACCGCGTTGACCAGCACGATTTCGGCGGCGCCGTCGGGCGCGACGCGCGGCGCGATCCCGAGCAGGTTGCCCCAGTGCGCGGCCAGCGCGGGCGGATCGGGGCTCTGCATTTCCACGCCGGTCAGCCGGCGGGTGACATCGCGACGGATGCAGCGGGTCCAGTCCGGTCCCGCCGGCGGATAGGGCCCGTAGATGTTGTCGCTGCCCTGGGTGGTATTGAATTCGATGAAGGCGCCGCGACAGTCGCGCGGATGCAGCTGGACGCCGTGATAGGGCGGGCGGTCTATCTCGTGCGCGGTGCGCACGCCGAAGCGCGCGGCGTTGAGCTTGCGCTCGGCGGGGTCGCGGCAGGCAAAGATCGCCATGTAGCCGCCATGGCCGCCGGTCTTGGCCAGGAAGCGGCCGGCGGCGGTGCCGCTCTCGATCGGCGCCACCACCTCGAGCAGCGTCGAGTCGATCGGCAGCAGCGCGTTGGCGAGGCC